>JAYTAJ010001326.1:0-2312 GCA_043737575.1 Myxococcales bacterium
ACGACGTCGTTGGCGTACTCCTGCACCGAGTAGTTCATCGACGACGAGAAGTTGGTCTGCGAGCCGTCGTAGTCGACGCCGAGGCCGCCGCCGACGTCGGCGTAACACAGCCCGGTCGCGCCGAGCTTGTACAGCTCGACGAACAGGCGGCCGGCCTCGCGCAGCGCGTTCTTGATGCTCTTGATCGCCGAGATCTGCGAGCCGAGGTGGAAGTGCATCAGCTTCAGCGTGTCGATCTGACCCCACGCCTTCAGCTTGGCGACCGCCTCGACCATCTCCGCCGCCGACAGCCCGAACTTCGAGAAGTCGCCGCCCGACTGCTCCCAGCGCCCGGCGCCGCGCGACGACAGCCGCGCCCGCATGCCGAGGGTCGGCTTGATCTTCACCCGCTCCGCGACGCGGTGGATCTGATCGAGCTCCGACGGCTTCTCGACCACCAGCACCACGGTGCGGCCGAGCCGCGACGCCAGGAGCGCGGTCTCGATGTACTCCTCGTCCTTGTAGCCGTTGCAGATGATCAGCGCCTCGTCGTCCTGGTGGATCGCCATGACGGTGAGCAGCTCGGGCTTGGAGCCGGCCTCGAGGCCGTAGTGGAACGGCCGGCCGTACTCGATGATCTCCTCGACGACGGTGCGGTTCTGGTTGACCTTGATCGGGTACACGCCGCGGTACTGCCCGGCGTAGCCGTACTCCTTGATCGCGCCGTTGAACGCGCCGCAGATCAGCTCGATGCGGGCGCGCAGGATGTCGGAGAAGCGCAAGAGGATCGGCAGCTGGATGCCGCGGCCGGTCAGCTCGTCGATCAGCTCGCGCATGTCCATGGTGCCGTTGCCGGCGCCACGCGGCGTGACGATCAGGTTGCCCTGATCGCTGATGTCGAAGTAGCCGCAGCCCCAGCGCTGGATCCCGTAGGTCTCCAGCGCGTCGGCGCGCGTCCAACGGCGGAGCGGATCGTTCGCGAGCATCGCCTTAGCGCGGGCCATGGGGCGATCGGTTACGGCCTTTCGGCGTCCGACGCAATGCCGATGTACACCTTGCGGGGTGACATCTCGACGGCGAGACGTTGAGGTAGCATCGCCGCCATGGGCCTTGCCGAACGTCGCGCCACCAAGGACTTTCAGGACAACCACCTGCCCGGCCTCGTCGCCGAGATCCACCGCCTCGCCGGGTACGCGGTGCCGGTCGAGATCAACTTCGAGCAGCTCGCGAAGCAAGACTACGCCACCTCGTACAACGAGCACTTCCGCAAGATCTACTTCCAGCCGACGATCGACGCGCTGAAGGCGGTCGCCATCGACGACCTCGGCCGCGACGCGCTGAAGGCCGGGCTGAAGAAGATCGTCTTCTGCAACACCAAGGACACCTACACCGCCGAGTACGCGGTGACCTTCGCCGACGGCGTCGCGATGATCGATCACGATCCCGCCACCAACGTCGACGACGTCGACGATCGGGCCAAGACGCTGATCAAGGCGCTCGAGAAGGGGCTGTGACCGACGACCTCCTGGTCGGCGCCGACGCCCGCAGCCCGCGCTCGATCCTCGACGAGCTCGCCGCACGAGCGCGGCGCGCCGCCGCGGGTGGCCGCGACCGCCCCGACGTCGCGATCTACCTGGCGTCGGGCCCGGTGCTCGCCGGCCGCCTGGTCACCGTCGGCGACGATCGCGGCACGCCGGTCGCGCTCCTCCACGTCAGCGGCCCCGCCGCGGCGCCGCGGGTCGCCAGCGTGCGCATCGATCAGATCATCGCCGTCATCCACGATCTCGGCCGCGACGTCGTCGAGGTCGGCCCCGCCCCCGGCCGCCTCGAGGTGGTGCGGGCCTGGGCCAGCCACGCCGCGCCGCTCGCCGCCGCCCTCGGCATCGCGATCGAGCTCGCCGTCGCCGACGGCCTCGACGACGCCGGCCGCCGCGCCACCCTCGCCGCCGCGCCGCTCCTCGGCGCGCTCCTGCGCCAGCTCGCCACCGACGACCTCGGCCGCCACGCCCTCCTGATGTTCACGACCCTCCGCCTCGGCGCCAGCCGCGACGGCGGCGTGCGCAAGGTCGGCACCATCCTCGCCATCGACGTCCCCGAAGACCCCGACCGCGCCTGGACCGCCGCCGACCTCCGGACCGCCGTGGAGAAGGCGCTGTAGGCCTCCAGGTCTTGCGCCCGCCCTGGGTTCTGATAGAAGTGCCGGTCGCCAATGGCCGATCCAATCGCGCCCGGAACCCCTGCCGCTACCATCGTCGCCGACGAGGAGCGTCTGCTCGGCCAGGTCCAGGCCCGGGCGGCGCTCGGCGATGACGACGACGGCGCTGGTCGCGCGA
>JAYTAJ010001327.1:0-5344 GCA_043737575.1 Myxococcales bacterium
TCGCGCTGCTGCTCGCGGTACGCCGCGACCGTGGCCGGCAGCGGGTTGACGATCACGACGCCGGCCTGGCCGTCGACGATCAGCAGATCGTCGTCGAGCACGATCTCGGTGATGTCCTCGAGCCCGACCACCGCCGGCAGCTCGTGGGCGCGGGCGATGATCGCGGTGTGCGAGGTCTTGCCGCCGGCGTCGGTGATGAGGCCGGCCACCGCGTGCTTGTGCAGCTGCGCGGTGTCGGCCGGCGACAGATCGTAGGCGACCACGATCGCGTCGGGCGGCGGCTTGAGCGGGCCGGTGTCCTTGCCGAGCAGGTTGCGCAGCACCCGCTCACCGACGAAGTCGATGTCGCTGCGGCGCTCGCGGAAGTAGTCGTCGTCGATCGCGTCGAACACCCCGCGGATGTCCTCGACCGCCTTGCGCAGCGCCCACTCGGCGTTGATCAGCTCGTCCTGGATGTAGCCGATGGTGGCGTCGACGATGTGCTCGTCGTGCAGCATCAGCTGGTGGGCGGTGATGATGTGGAAGTCGCTCGAGCTCTCCGACGCCGCGAGCTTGCCCTTGATCTTCTCGAGCTGCTTGTCCGACGACGCGATGGCGCGACGCAGGCGCGCGATCTCGGCCTCGACGTCGTCGGCCTCGACGTGATAGCGCGGCTCCTTGATCAGATCGCGGCCGACCAGGAACGCGCGGCCGATCGCGATGCCGGCCGACACCGCGACGCCCTCGCGCCGCATCTCGCCCTCGACTCGCTCCCCTCGCGTGTCGCGCTCGCCGCGGTCGTGGCGATCGCTCCGGTCCGCTGACATCGACTAGCGATCCTCCCCGAAGCGGTCCTCGATCAACTTCACCAGCGCGGTGACGGCGTCGCCGGCCTGGGGGCCCTTGCCGCGCACGACGATCGTCGTGCCCTTCGACGCGACCAGCATCAGCACGCCCATGATGCTCTTGCCGTTGACCTCGTGGCCGTCCTTCTCGACGGTGACGTCGCACGGGAACTTGCCGGCGATCTGGACGAACTTCGTCGCGGCTCGAGCGTGCAGCCCGAGCTCGTTGCGGATCATGATCGCTCGCTCGATCTGGTCAGTGTCGTTGCTCATGCGTCATTCCCCCCGATCGACGTCGCGATGCCGGACCAAGATGTCCCACTCGCCGCCGAGCCGCCGGCGCAGCTCCTCGACGATGGCGACCGATCGATGTCGGCCGCCGGTACACCCGACCGCCACCGTCACGTAGAGCTTGCCCTCGTTCTGGTACTGCGGCAGCGCGAAGCGCAGCAGGCCCTCGACGCGACCGATCAGCTCCTGGCTGTTGGCGGAGTCGAAGACGAACTTCGCGACCTCGGGATCGCGGCCGTCCTTGTGGGTCAGGCTCGGCTCGAAGTACGGGTTGGGCAGGAACCGGACGTCGAAGACCAGGTTGAACTCGACCGGCAGCCCGTGCTTCCAGCCGAACGAGACCATCGTCACCGCGAGCTTGCCGGTGCCGCCGTAGCGATCCTGGATGATCGCCTTCATCTGGTGCGGCGTCAGGTTCGAGGTGTCGACCACCGCGGCGCCGTGGCGCAGCTCGGCGACGATCTCGCGATCGCGGCGGATGCCGTCGGTGAGATCATCGCCCGACAGCGGGTGACGGCGGCGGGTCTCGGAGAACCGCCGCAGCAGCACGTCGTCCTTGGCGTCGAGGAACATCACCTCGAGGCGGTGGCCGGCGCTGCGCAGGCCCGCGAGCAGATCGCGCCAGCCGTGGAGGTAGCGCTTCTGCCGCGAGTCGATCGCGATCGCGAGCTTGTCGGTCTGATCGTCGTGGGCCAGCGTCTCGACCAGCTGGCTGATGAACGGCAGCGGCAGGTTGTCGACGACGTAGAACTCGACGTCCTCGAGCGCCCGCAGCGCGGTCGACTTGCCCGCGCCCGACATGCCGGTGACGATGACGACCTGCATTACTCGATCACGTCGACGTCGAAGCCGGCCTGGGGCCGAGCCTCGGCGATCGCACGGTTGAGGCGCTCCTGGAACTCGCGGGCCGAGTGGTGGCCCTGGAGCTTCAAGAGCTGGTTGCGCGCCGCGACCTCGATGATCGTCGACAGGCTGCGGCCCGGGCGCACCGGCAGCCGCACCATCGGCACGTCGACCGCGAGCACCGAGTAGCGGCGCTCGTCGAGGCCGAGCCGGTCGTACTCCTCGTTGGCGTCCCACTCGACCAGCTCGACCACCAGCTCGAGCTTCTTGGTCTCGCGGACCGCGGCGACGCCGAACAGGTCCTTGATGTTGATGATGCCGAGGCCGCGGATCTCCATGTGATGGCGGATGATCCCGGAGCCGGAGCCGAACACGAAGCCGGCCTTCTTGCGGATGTGGACGATGTCGTCGGCGACCAGGCGGTGGCCGCGCACCACCAGATCGAGCGCGATCTCGCTCTTGCCAATGCCGCTGGGCCCGAGCAGCAGGATGCCGATGCCGAGGATGTCGACGAGGACGCCGTGGATCGACGTCTCGGGCGCCATCCGATCGGCGAGCCAGCTGGTGATGCGGACGATCAGATCGGCGGTGATCAGGCTCGAGCCGAGCAGCGGGACCGCGGCTTCCTCGCACGCGGTGACCAGCTCGGCCGGCGCGGCGAGGCCTCGCGCGATCACCACCGCGGCCGGCTTCGCCATCAGCATCGTCGCGATCGCGACCGCGCGGCCGGTGCCGTCGATCGCCGACAGGTACGCGATCTCGGTGCCGCCGAGCACCAGCAGGCGGCCGTCGTGGAGCTGCTCGTCCCAACCGGTGAGCGCCAGGCCGGGCTTCTGGATGCGCGGCGCGCTGATCATCCGGTGCAGCCCGCTGGCGCCAGCGACGACGCGCAGCTCGAGGCCGATCTCGGCCGCGAGGATCTGCTCGATGACGACCTGCGTGGTCCCCATCAGTACTTGGCGTCTTCCTCGGCGATCACCTGGTACATCCCGTCGCTGTCGGGAGCCTCGAGGAGCCGCTTGCGGAAGCTGGGATCCTTGAACACCCGGCTGATCCGCGCCAGGGCCTTCAGGTGGGCGCCGGTCGACGACTCGGGCGCGACCAGGACGAAGAACAGGTAGGTCGGTTGCTTGTCCATCGCGTCGAAGTCGACGCCGGCCTGGGCCCGACCGAGGCACGCCACGATCTCGTTGACCGCGGGCAGCTTGCCGTGGGGGATCGCCACGCCCTCGCCGATCGCGGTCGACGCCAGCATCTCGCGATCGATGAGGACGCGCCCGAGGGCGGTGCGATCGATGCGGGGCTGGCGGCTCGCGATGTGAGCGGCCAGCTCCTCGAGGATGGCCCGCTTCTCGGTGGCCACCAGCGCCGGCACGATCATGTCGCGCCCGATCAGATCGACGATCTTCATGGGGGTACTGGCCCGGACCGTATCACGGACCCAGAGCGGCGATCAGATCGTCAACTCGCCGCTGGTGTATCAATGAGGCCGTACTTGCCGTCGTCTCGGCGGTACACGACCGCGATCCGGCCTTCGGCCTCGGTGCTGCGAAAGACCAGCACGGTGGCGTGGGCGAGGTTCAGCTGGGCGATCGCGTCGGCCACGGTCATCGGGTTGGCGTGGAACGACTCGGTGCCGGTGCGCACGACCGAGTACTCGTGATCGGGCTGCGGTGGCGCAGGAGCCTCGGCGCCGTTCTGGGCCGAGAACGCCTCCTCGACGATCGAGTGCGACCACGGCAGCGGCTCGACGTGGTGCGGGCGGACCCGCTGCTCCTCGACCTTGCCCTTGTACTTGCGTACCTGGCGCTCGATCTTGGCGATCACCAGATCGATCGACGAGTACATGTTCTCGGTGGTCTCGTGACCGGCAACGGTCAGGCCGTTGTGGAGACGGAAGTCGACATCGACCCGATGGTTGTGGCGCTCGGTCGAGAAGACGACGTGGCATCCGATCGGGTCGGGCATGTACTTCCGGACCCGATCCATTCGCTCGCGCGCGTACGTCTTGAGCGCGTCCGAGGGCTCCATATGGCGGAACACAACCGAGAATTGCATGAGGCCTCCGTGCCTGTGGTTCTCCGTCAGTGTACCCCGCGCCATCACGCTGTCGCGTCCGCGCGACGACAACGACACCACGCGTGGTTCGGTCGCGACCCGCTTCCTTCACCCGCGCGATGGGTCTACGATCTCGCGCCGCCGGTCGATCAGAAGACCTGTTTCCGTTTACTAGAAGACAGGATTCCCATCTGCTCGCGGTACTTCGCGACGGTGCGGCGGGCGATGTCGATGCCGCCCTTCTTCAGCAGCTCGACGATCTTCTGATCGCTGTGGGGCCGCTTGGGCTCCTCGGCGTCGACCAGCTCCTTGATCTTCGACTTCACGGCCTGCGACGCGACGTCGTCGCCGTTGGTGCGCGAGATGCCGGAGTTGAAGAAGAACTTCAGCTCGTAGATGCCCTGCGGCGTGTGGACGTACTTGCTGGTCGTCACGCGTGACACCGTCGACTCGTGCATGCCGATGTCCTCGGCGATGTCGCGCAGGATCAGCGGCTTCAGGTGGGCGATGCCCTTTTCGAAGAACTCGCGCTGGAACTTCAGGATCGACTCGGCGACCTTGATGATCGTGCGCTGCCGCTGCTGGATCGATCGGATCAGCCACTGCGCCGAGCGCAGCTTGTCCTGCACGTAGTCCTTCGACGCGGTGCCCTTGCCCATCGCCGCCTTGTAGAAGTTGGCGATCTTCAGCTTGGGCAGGCCGTCGTCGTTGGGAACGACGAAGTACTTGTCGCCGACCTTGTGGATGTGGACGTCGGGGGTGATGTAGTGCGGATCGTCGGACGCGTACTGCCGACCCGGGCGCGGGTCGAACTCCATGATGACCTTGGCGGCCTCGTAGATCTCTTCGATCTCGCCGGCCGGGCACTTCAGGTCGCGCGCGATCGCCTGGTAGTTCTTCTTCTCGAGGTTGCCGAGGTGGCTGCGGATCATCTTGACGACGAGATCGTCGTCCTGGCCGGCGTGCACCGCCTGGATGAGCATGCACTCGGCGAGGTTGCGGGCGCCGACGCCGATCGGATCGAAGGTCTGGATCTTCTCGAGGATCTTCTCGACCAGCTCCTCGTCGACCTCCTCGTCGGCGGCCAGCTCCTGGATCGTCGGCTCCTTGAAGTAGCCGTCGTTGTCGATGTTGCCGACGATGATGAGGCCGATCTCCTTCTCGCGATCGGTGAGGTTGCACAGCTTGAGCTGCCACGCGAGGTGATCGGGGAGCGACGGCGGCTTGGTGAGCGTGGCCTCGAGCGACGGCAGGTCCTCGCTGTCGCCGCGGTACGACGGCATCGGCGCGGCCATCGTGTAGTTGTCGAGGTAGTTCTCCCAGTCGAT
>JAYTAJ010001328.1:0-5339 GCA_043737575.1 Myxococcales bacterium
GTGCGGCGGGTGCGAACCGGGGCCCAGGACTGCGAAGCAGGTCCTGGGCGATCAGCCAGACGATCGAGGATGTTGGTGAGGCGGGTCATACGCATGGCGGTCTCTCCCAGGGGAACGGTCACTTCCCTCCGAAGGAGCCCATCGACATGATGGGCTGGAGGATGGAAAACACGACGAAGGCCACCGAGCCGCCCATGGCGACCAGCATCAGTGGCTCGAGCAACGCGGTCAGACGCGTCAGCCGCATGTCGACCTCGTTCTCGTAGGTCTCGGCGATGCGCTCGAGCATCTGCTCGAGCTGGCCGGCGCGCTCGCCGACCGCGATCATGTGGGTCATCATCGCCGGGAACTGGCCCGAGCGCTTGAGCGTCACCGCGAGCGACTCGCCCTCGGTCACCGCCTGCTTGGCGTCGTCGATCGCCTTCTTCAGAACGACGTTCGACAGGATCTCCTTGGCGGTCTCGAGGGCGCGCAGCATCGGCACGCCGGCGGTGAGCATGGTCGACAGGGTCCGCGAGAACCGCGCGACGTTGATCTTGCGCGCGAGGTCTCCGACCATCGGGATCTTCAGGGTGAAGCGGTGCCACACCGGCCGGCCGCTGGTGCTCTTGATCCAGCGGCGGAAGCCCCAGATCGTGCCGACCCAGAACAGCACCACCAGGAGGAAGTGGTTGCGCAGCGTGTCGGCGCCGAAGATCAAGAGCCGCGTGTTCCACGGCAGGGTCTTGCCCTGGGCGGTGAACATCTTGGTGATCTCCGGAATCACCGCGATCATCAGCACCGCCATGATGACGGCGCCGACGACGAGCATGATGACCGGGTAGACCATCGCGGCCTGGACCTTCGACTTCAGCTTCTGGGCGCCGTCGAGGAAGTCGGCCAGGCGATCGAGGACCTCGTCGAGGTTGCCGGCGACCTCGCCGGCCCGGACCATCGACACGAACAGCTCGTCGAAGATCTTGGGGTGCTTGGACAGCGCGTCGGCGAACGACGAGCCCTCGTTGACCGCGGTGCGGACCTCGCCGATCGGCACCTTGAGGCGGACGTTGTCGGTCTGCTCGAACAGCGTGCCGAGCGACTCGGCGAGCGCGATGCCGGCCTTGAGCAGGGTCGCGAGCTGGCGGGTGAACGCGGCGACGTCGGCCTTCTTGACGCCGCCGAGGATCGCGCCGAGATCGACCTCCTTCGACAGGCCCTTGCCGGCCGCCGCGGCCTTGCCGCCGCCCTGCTTGGAGGCCTCGACGTCGGTGACGACCACACCCTCCTTGCGGAGCAGCGCGCGGATCAGCTTCGGCGTGTCGGCGTCGCGGACGCCGGTCACGGTCTTGCCGCTGGGGCCGATGCCCTTGTACGCCCACATCGGCATCAGAGATCAGCCTCCGCGGTGATCAGCATGACCTCCTCGGCGGTGGTCAGGCCCTGGATGCACTTGCGCGCGCCGTCGAAGCGCAGGTTGACCATGCCGGCCGCCGACGCCGCGGCGCGGATCGATCCGGCGTCGGCCTTCTCGAGGGTCAGGCGCCGCACGGTCTCGTTGATCATCAGCATCTCGTAGATGCCGGTCCGGCCGCGGTAGCCGACGTCGAGGCAGGCCGGGCAGCCGACCGGCTCGAGGAAGGTGCCGGGCGGCAGGACCCGCGCGCCCTTCACCGGCGGCGGGGTGTAGCCGGCGCCGAAGAAGATCGCGGGATCGAGGCCGAGCTGGCGGAGGATGACCTCGGTCGGACGGACCGGGCGCGCGCAGTCGTAGCAGGGCCGCCGCACCAGGCGCTGGGCCAGGAGGCCGACCAAGGACGACGCGACCAGGAACGGCTCGATGCCCATGTCGACGAGGCGCGTGATCGCGCCCGCGGCGTCGTTGGTGTGGACGGTCGAGAACACGAAGTGACCGGTGAGCGACGCGGTGATCGCGATCTCGGCGGTCTCGCGATCGCGGATCTCACCGACCATGATCACGTCGGGATCGTGGCGCAAGAACGAGCGCAGGCCGCTGGCGAAGGTCAGCTCGATCTTCGGGTTGACCTGGGTCTGGCTGATGCCCTCGAGCTGGTACTCGACCGGATCCTCGACGGTGAGGATGTTGACGTCGGGCGCGTTGATCTCCGACAGGCAGGCGTACAGCGTGGTCGTCTTGCCCGAGCCGGTCGGGCCGGTCACCAGCAAGATGCCGTGGGGCCGCTTGATGATCGCGCGGACCACCTCGAGCGTGTCCGCGGCCATGCCGACGTCGGCGAGGCCGAGCAACACCGAGCTGCGATCGAGCAGACGGATCGTCATGCGCTCGCCGCCCGCGGTCGGCACGGTCGCGACGCGCATGTCGACGTCCTTGCCGGCGATCTTGCGGCGGATGCGGCCGTCTTGCGGCAGCCGCTTCTCGGCGATGTTGAGCCCGGCCATGATCTTCACGCGGGCGGCGATCGACGCCTGGAACTTGCGGGGCGCGCGCTTGGCCTCGCGCAGCGCGCCGTCGATCCGGTAACGGACCATCACGTCCTTCTCGCCGGGCTCGATGTGGATATCCGAGGCGCGCTCCTTGACCGCCTGGAACATGAGCGAGTTGACCCAGCGGATGATCGGCGCCTCGTCGGCGAGATCGAGGATGTCGACCAGCTCCTCGGCCTGGCCGAACTCGTCCTCGCCCTCGTTGTCCTTCTTCTGGCTGGCCTCGAGCTCGCTGCCCTGGCGCAGCCGGCCGTAGACCTTGTTGATGTGCTCGACGATCTTGGCCGGCGACGCGACCACCGGATCGACCGGCGCGCCGAGCATCACCGCGACGTCGTCGAGGACATCGAGCGCGGTCGGATCGCTGATCGCGACCAGGACCCGGCCGGTCTCGGCGTCGCGCACCAGCGGCAGCACCCGATGCTGCTTGGCGAAGTTGATCGGCAGGTGCTCGATCAGATCGGCGGCGATGTCCTCGGACCGCGGCAGATCGCGCAAGGCCGGCATCTCGGCCTGGAGGCCGAGCGCGGCGGCGAGCTGATCCTCGTCGACCAGGCGGAGCACGAGCAGGATCTGGCCGAGCAAGCCGCCGTCCTCGCGCTGCTTGGCGAGCGCACGCTCGATCGCCTCGGGCTTGACGCCGAGATCGCGGACGAGGATCTCGCCGAGCAGCGCAGGACCGTAGGCCTGCCCGGGAAAGGGGACGGCGGCCTGGGTCACGGCGCCTCGACCGGCTTGGTGGCAGGCGCGGCGGGCGGCTTGGTGGCCGACGGCGCAGGCGGCTTGGTGGCCGACGGCGCGGGCGCCTTGATCTTGCCGGGCGCGGTGACCGGCGAGCCGGCCGGGTTGACCGGCAGCTTGTCGCCAGGCGGCGGCGGCGACTCGGGAGCCTCGGTGTCGAAGTCGTCGCCCGCGCCGCGCAGATCGTACTGGACCGCGCCGGTCGGCACGCCGTCGCCGTGCTCGGCCAGCGCCTTCAACAGCTCGCGCTCGACCTCGACGGTCTGCAGCGTGCGGTTGATCTCCTCGACCAGCCCGCGCTTGCGGCGGTAGTCGACCCGCGGGAGATAGTCGGCCTGGTCGAGGTTCTGGAACGCGCGGAGGAACTCGTTGCGCTCGCGGACCTTGCGCTCGACGATCGCCTGGAGATCGAGCTGATCGTGGATGACGTACGGCGTGAGCAGGACCAGGAGGTTGGTCTTCTGCTTGGAGCGCTTGGTGTACTTGAACAGGTAGCCGAGGATCGGGATGTCGCCGAGCAGCGGCACCTTCGACTCCGAGTACGACACCCGATCGGAGATCAGGCCGCCGATCACGATGCTCTGCTGATCGCGGACGACGACGGTCGTCTTGATCTTGCGCTTGGTCCAGGTCGGGCCGAGCTGCGGATCCTTGTCGCCGACGTCCTGGATCTGCTGCTCGATCTTCAGCCGCACCATGTTCGACGCGTTGATCGCGGGCGTGATCTTCATCGACAGCTCGATGTCCTGGCGCTGGATCGACAGCTGCCCGAGGCCACCACCGCCGGCGGCGCCACCGACGCCGAAGCCGCCGAAGCTGATGCCGCCCTGGTACGGGATGTTCTGGCCGACCGAGATCTCGGCCTCCTCGTTGTTGGTCGCGAGGATGTGCGGCGACGACAGCACGTTGACGTTGGACGACTTCGACAGCGCCTGGAACAGCACCGCGTACGACGGGATGCTGGCGCCGAGCAGCTCCTGCGACTGCGGCAGGATCGGGCCGATGAGGCCGCTGATCAGGCCGGTCGCGCTGGCGAGGGTCTTGAGATCGAGCGACTTCAGATCCGAGCCCTGGACGCCGCCGAACATCAGGCCGTCGTCGTCGCCACCGACCGGCAGGCCGCCGTGGAAGCTGGTGCCGAGATCCATGCCGCCGCCGACGTTGAGCTCGAGGATGACGGCCTCGATGAAGACCTGGCGGCGCGGGATGTCGAGATCGCGCACGACCTCCTTCAGCGCCTGGAAGTCGCGGCCGCTCGACAGCACCACCAGCGAGTTGGTCGGCGCGTCGTGAGTGATGCGGACGGTGCCCTCGAAGGTGGCGCCGCCGCCGGCGTCGGCCTGGGCCAGCCCGCGGGTCTGCGGGGTCTGGGGTCCGGTGCGACGGTTGGCGTTCTGCTGGGCGCCGCTGAGCGCGCCGTTGAGCGTCTGGGCCAGCTCCTCGGCGCTGGCGTTCTCGAGGCGGTAGACGTGGATCGAGCCGGAGTCGCCGCCCTCGACCGAGACGTCGAGCCGCTCGACCAGGCCCTTCACCCGCAGGTAGCCGGCCTCGCTGGCGAGCAGGATGATCGTGTTGGTGCGCTCGTCGGCCAGGATCTTCGACGGGATCGCCGCGGCGACCTCGTCCTTCGAGCGATCGCCCGCGCCGCCCATCTTGGGGTTGGCCTGGTTACCCTGGCCGGTGCCGAGGATGTCCGACAGCTTCTGCACCAGCTGGGTCGCGTCGGCGTACTTCACCGGGATCGTGTAGATGCCCTCGCCCGACGCCGGCCGATCCAGCTCCTTGGTCATCGTGACCATGTCGCGGATGTGGCTCGAGTAGTCGGTGATGACCAGGACGCCGGCCTTCTGGACCGGCTGGATGATGCCGATGTTCGACTTCACCACCGCGAGCGCGTTCGACAGCTCCTCGGGTGCGATGTGCTGCGGCCGCAGGATCAGGCGGACCACGTCGTCGGAGTTGACCGGGGTGCCGCGGGTATAGATCGGCACGGTCTCGGACTTGGCGTTGGCGGCTTCGACGACGCGGAGGACGTTGCCCTTGGGCACGATCGTGAGACCCATCGTCGACAGTCCGACCAGGAACAAGCGGTACGCCTGCTGCGGCGACATCTTGTTGGGCGCGATGATCGTGAGCTTCTTCGACCGCTGCAGGAT
>JAYTAJ010001329.1:0-5333 GCA_043737575.1 Myxococcales bacterium
CAGGGCGGCACCAGCCAGGTCGAGCCCGCGGCCCTGTCGCCCGGCCGCCATCGCTACAGACTTCCCGCCCGGAACATCAGCAGGATCACGAACGCGCACAGGTCGAGGATGCCGAGCACCAGCCCCGCGGTCGCCAGGCCGCCGCCGCCGTACATCGGGTTCATCGCGATCTCGTTCTTGGCGCTCGTCGACTTCACGATCGCGAGCGGCCCGAACACGATGCCGCAGACCAGGAGCCCGAGGATGCCGAACACCAGCGACTGCACGGCGCCGGGCGCGTTGGTCTTCGGGCCGTGATAGATGCCGTCGGGGCTGGTGATGGCGCGGCAGAACGGACACATCGGGCTGCCGGCCGCGATCAGGTTGCGGCAGCTCGGGCAGTGCATCGCGCCCGGCGGCAGCGGCGGCGGCGCGAACGGCGCGGCGAAGCCGGGGACGCCTGGCCCGCCGACGTCGAGGCGCGTGAGCGGCGCGTTCACGCAGCCCGCGGTGGCGCAGCCGCCCTTGCTGTCCCAGCAGCGGCTGTGATGCGCCGCCTCGCACGCGGTGCAGACCGCGGCGTCCTCGGCGAGCGCGAGCGCGACCTGACACGACTGGCAGGGTTTGCCCTCGAGCTTCAGATTGACCTTGAGATTGCGCACGGCTTCCATGATGTCATTTCCCCTGTCACGCCGTCGGCGTGCGTTTTTGCCGTTCCTCGAAGTCGAGGACCGTACTGCCGATCACGATCTGATCTCCGGACACCAGCCGTCGGCGCCGGACCTTGGTGCCGGTGACCTGCGTGCCCATGCGACTGCCGAGGTCCTCGATCTCGTACGTGGTGCCGACCCGATGGATCGACGCGTGGGCCGGATCGATCTCGGCGTCCTTGTAGAGGTAGACGTCGGACGACGGCGCGTTGCCGATGACGGTCGGCGTCTTGTAGAGGATGAACGACTTGCCGGCCAGCGGGCCGGTCCGCACCCGCAGCCAGGCGTCGCGGGCCAGGCGCTCGACCAGCGCGACGAAGATGCCGACCGACAGCCCGACCGCGAGCAGGCCGACCAGCCGCGACGCCGAGCTGCCCGCGAACATCGTCGTCGCCATGAAGCGATCGATCGGATCGAAGAACATGCCGCCGATCGCCCCGCCCAGCGCGCCGCCGATCATCGAGTTGCGCAGCTGGGTGCGGGTCGAGCGGACGAGGTTCATGCCGAGGCCGGTCGCGGCGCCGATGCACGCCCACGCCGCGCTGCGACAGATCGTGAAGATCAGGAAGCTGAAGCCACTGACGTCCTTCACTGTCACCACCAGCAGCTCGGGATGGGCGTTGACCTCGGCGGTCATCACGCGGCCCGAGATCCACATGATCAGGCCGGCCGGGATGAACGCGAGCAACGCGAACAGCGCCGCCATGAAGCTGCCGAGCAGCGAGCGCTCGATCATGCGGATCCAGTTGCGGGTGGTGAGGCCCTCGGCGAACAGCAGGCCGAACGCGATCAGCGCCGCGGTCAGCGGGAACAGGATGACCAGCGGCCACAGCGGCTTGTCGACGGTGCCGAACGACCCGGCCCGGCGGGTCGGCCGCACCGCCCCGGCGACCAGGCGGTTGCCCTCGTCGGGAAGGCCGGTGACCTCGATCCGATCGCCGACCTGGATGTCGTGGGCGCTCGCGAACGCGGCCTGGCCGTCCGTGCCTGGCTCGAGCGTGAGGCGCTCGGGATCGAGGTAGACCGAGTGGTCGCCGACCGTGAGCGCCAGGATCCCGGGCGCGGCGTCGAACGGCTCGGCGTTGATCAGGATCACCTCGCCGCTGACGACCGGCATGTCGGTGATCTTCGGCTCGAGCAGCAGCCAGCAGCCGAGGGCCGCGACCACCGCCGCCAGCGGCAGGTGGAAGAGGCTGTTCAGCAGGAACCGGCGCACCGGCGACACCGTCGGCGCGTCGGCGACGATCCGTTCGCGGCCGGCGTGCTCGAGGGCCAGGGCCTTGTCGACCGCCGGATCGAACAGCTCGGCGCGCTCGATGCGTAGCTTCTCGTCGTCGCTCATGGCTTCCCTCCCTCGAGCTTCGGGACCATCCGCGGGGTGCTGGCCGCGGCTCCCGACGGCCGCGGCAGCGTCCCACCCTTGTCGAACGACTGCAGCTGCTTCTCGTAGCGGGGCCGGTTGCCGGGATCGAGATGGGCCGCCGTCGCGAGCAGCCGCCGCGCCCGATCGCGATCGGTCTTGGCGACGTCGATCGCCAGCTCGGCGTAGAGCCCGGCGACGCCCGCGCGCTGCTCGCTGACCTCGCGCGCCAGATCGGTGCGCTGATCGGCGCCGCGTCGGGTCGCTTGCTCCATCGCGGCGAACATCGCCTCGGCCGAGCTGCGATCGTGGCTCAGGCGCAGGAAGCCGTCGCGCGCCAAGGTCAGCCGCGCGATCGCGGTCGCGAGCTTGGGATCGACGGGCGGCGGCGGCGCGACCGCCGGGCCGCCAGGGACCACGGCCGGGGCGGGCGGCACCAGCGCCTGGAGGCTGGCGACCGCGGCGTCGAGCTCGCCGACCGCCTGCAGCGCCGGCCGCTGGATCGCCTGATCGCCGAGGGTCTCGCGCAACAGCCCGACCAGATCGTGCTCGAGCGACGCGATCGCCAGCTGGGCACCGTCACCGCGGGCCTTGGCGATCTCGAGCTGGGCCGACACGATCGCGGCGTTGCCCGACGACGCGCCGAGCCAGTGGCCGACGAACCCGGCGACCAGCATCACCACGACGCCGATCATCACCAGCGGCGCCAGCGACCCGCCCAGCAGTGACTCGTCGCCGCTGTCCTTGGCCGCGCGATCGTCGTCGCGTCGCGGCCGGTCGGCGTCCTTCTTGTCGGCGGCGTCCTTCCTGTCGGCGGCGTCGGTCGGGCGCGCGGTGGTGCGGTTGCCGTCCCAGACGTGATCGCGCGCGCCGATCGTGTAGCGGCGCTGCCGCCACACCTCGTTGTCGCGCCAGGTGTAGAGGCCGTGCTCCTTGCTCTTCGGGTCGTAGACGAACGCGACCTGGAAGGGCAGGTTGAAGAAGCTCTTGTGGATGAACTGATCGCGGTCCGACAGGAAGACGCCGAAGCCCGGGTGGGTGTGGTACCAGCCGACCACCTTCTTGCCCTTGTGGGTCGTGTCCATCTCCTTGTTGATGTGCTCCCAGGTCGCGTGGGTGAAGGTCAGCTCGGCGCCCTTCTCCTCGGCGTGCAGCGCATCGATCGTCGTGTCGATCTTGAGGTAGGGCCCGGCGTCGTCGCGCAAGAGCTCGCCGACCAGCACACCGCCGATCTCGCGGGTGGTGTCGCCGTCGCCACGCTCGACCGCGCGATCGAACGCCTCCTCCGACAGGAACACCGTCAGCTCGTGCTTGGTCTTCGGGCGATTGGCCTTGCGCAGATCGGTCTCGTCGATCGCGCGAACGTCGAGTGAGCTCATCTCGGACTCCCCTGTGATGCGGCGAGCGGCCCCAGGACCTGGGCGGCGTCCCCGTCGAACAGCCACGCCTCCTGGCGCTCCATCCCCTGGCGCGCGACGATGATATCGAACGGCGGGACGCCGAGGTCGGCCGGCGTCTGGCGCAGATCGAGGTCGCTGTCGCGGCTGATCGACGCCGCGATCTCGACGACGCGATGGGTGCCGCAGCGCGGACACCCGGCCTGCGACTCGCGCACGGTGCCGAGCACCGCGCGGCCCGGGGTCGCGTCGCCACACGCCGGACAGGTCAGGCGGACGATGATGTCGCGCGACAGATCGAGCGCGGCGCCCGGCCCCAGCGTCGCCTCGGCGCGCTCGAGCAGCGCCGCCAGGGTCACGTCGCCGACGCCGACGCCGAGCGGCACGATCGGGCCGAGCTGGTCATGGCCCGGACAGTCGGGGCGGCGCGGATAGCTGACCCGGCTGATCTCGTTGTGCAGGCCGTCGAGGTGGAGCCCGGCGCCGGTCAGCGTCGGCTGGCCGTGGACGACCTTGATCGCCTCCTCGACCTCCATCGCGCCGATGATCGACGCCGCCACCGCCGAGGTCGGCACGTGGCCGCGCGCCACCGCGTCGCGGGCCAGGAGCGCGCACGATCGCCGCTCGGCGAGCAGCTTGCGATCGGTCGCGTTCATCGTGCACTCGTAACAAGCGCCGCGGCTCGGCGCGAAGACCCGGACCACACCCGACAGGCCCTCGATCGCGCCGTCGACCCACGACCGATCGGTCCGCGCGCACGCCGCGTTGATGAACACCCGGGCCTCGCGGTTGTCGACCGCGCCGATCACGACGTCGGCCCAGTGGAAGACGCCGAGCCCGGCCGCGGTCAGGACGTTGGCGTCGATCGCGTGGGCCGCCACGTCGGGGTTGAGCTCGCGCATCTGCCGCACCGCGATCGCGGCCTTGGGCTGGCCCTCGTCGGCCTGGCGGAACAGCACGCTGCGCGACAGGTTCGAGCGCTCGATCCGATCGGGGTCGTAGACCAGCGTGTAGCCGCTGCCGATCAGCGCCAGGAGCTTCAGGATCTCGTTGCCGAGCGCGCCGGCCCCGACCACCAGGATCCGGGTCCGGGCCACGCGCTGCTGATCCCACCAGGCGATCAACGTCTGGCGGTGGTAGCGGTCGTGTCGCGCCTCATCGACGAGCGCGTCGGAGGTGATCCGCACAGCGCTACCTGCGGACGTCGGCGCCAGCGGTGATCTCGGGCTGGATCCGGACGATGTCGCCCGTCTCGACCTTCTGACCCGACAGCGTCTGATCGTCGAGGAGCTGGACCCCGAGCCGACGATGATGGAACTTGTAGCTCATCAGCTGTCCGTCGGGCGCGTACTTGGGGAGATGCAGCTTGTCGGCCAGCACCATCAAGATCCGCTCGACCGCGACATCGTCGGGGACCTCGACGTTGAGCCGCTTGTTCCCCGTCGCATCCCACACTTCCAGGTTGATTTCGCCCACGACGTCTCCTCGGGCAGTTTTGTACGCGAAAACCGCGTCCAGGTGGTCGGTTTCCGCGCCAGGTGCGTAACGCCGTTCGCGATCCCGCTGCGTCCGTTACGCACCAGCCTTCGATTGGTCCGACCTTCAAGTCAGCGATCTCGCAAGAGATTTTCACTAGACTGACGTGTCAGTCTATGTCTAACTGACCGCCCATGAGCACTCCCAAGAAGCTGATGATCGGTGTCGACGTCGGCTCCACGACCGTGAAGATGGCGGTGGTTGATCCCGAGACCCTCGAGATCGTCTGGAGCAAGTACCTCCGCCACGAGACCCGTCAGCCCGAGAGGACTCTCGAGATGCTGCAGGAGATCCGGGCGGCGTTCCCCGAGCAGAAGGACACCGACTTCCGCCTCTTCATCACCGGCTCGG
>JAYTAJ010001330.1:0-2303 GCA_043737575.1 Myxococcales bacterium
ACCTCGCGCAGCTCGCGCTCGATCGCCGGCAGCAGCCGCGCCAGCTTGCCCTTGCTGATGAAGTCGTGGGCGCCGGCCTGCAGCGCCGCGACCGCGACCTCCTCGCCGATCGTGCCCGACACGATGATGAACGGCAGATCGAGCCCGCTCTGCTTCAGCACCGCGAGCGCGTCGAGCGCGCCGAAGCTGGGCATCGAGTAGTCGGACACCACCAGATCCCAGGTCTGCTCGGCGAGCGCGGCGGCCATCGCCGCGGCGGTCTCGACCCGCTGGTGCTCGACCGTGAAGCCGCCGCGCCGCAGCTCGCGCACCAGCAGCTCGGCGTCGGTCTCGATGTCCTCGACGACCAGCGTGCGCAGCGTCCGCGGCGCCGCTACCATCACGCGCCTCGCGGCGCCGGCGCGATCCGATTGAGGATCAGCCAGTACAACCCGAGCTGGCGCACCGCCTCGACGAACTCGGCGAAGTCGACCGGCTTCTGCACGTAGCTGTTGGCGCCGAGGCGATAGCTCGAGATCAGATCGCGATCCTCGCTCGACGACGTCAGCACCACGACCGGCAAGTGCCGGGTCCGCTCGTCGGCCCGCAGCGCCCGCAGCACCTCGAGGCCGTCGACCTTGGGCAGCTTGAGATCGAGCAGCACCAGGTGGATCGCGGCGGTGTCATTGCGATTGGCGTGGACGCCGCGCGCGAACAGGTAGTCGAGGGCCTCGACGCCGTCGCGCGCGACCACGACCGGATTCATGATGTTGCTGCGGGCGAGGGCGCGCAACGTCAGCTCCTCGTCCATCGGGTTGTCCTCGACCAGGAGGATGGTGCCGTCATTCATGGGGGTTGCCCTCGCGCAGCGTGAAGTAGAACGTCGCGCCGTCACCGACCTTGCCGCGCGCCCAGATCTTACCCCCATGGCGGTGGATGATGCGCTGGACCGTCGCCAGCCCGATGCCGGTGCCCTCGAACTCGGCCTGCGAGTGGAGTCGCTGGAACACGCCGAACAGCTTGTCGACGTAGGTCTCGTCGAAGCCGGCGCCGTTGTCGCGCACGAAGTAGATCACCCGGCCGTCCTCGGTGATCGAGCCCAGCTCGATGCGTGGATCGGCGCGGCGGCCGGTGAACTTCCAGGCGTTGCCGAGCAGGTTGTCGAACACCAGCGTCAGGAGCGGCGGATCACCCTCGGCGATCAGGCCGGGCGCGAGGTCGGCCGTGACGATGCGCTCGGGCTGGGCCAGCTCGAGCCGGAGGAACGCCTCCCGCGCCAGCGCGGTCAGATCGACCGGCTTGCGCACCAGGTCGCTGCGCGTTACCCGCGACAGGTGCAGGAGGCCGTCGATCAGCAGGCCCATGCGCTGCGCCGACTCGCGCACGAAGGTCAGGTAGCGCAGGCCGCGCTCATCGAGCTTGTCGGCGTAGTCCTGGGTCAGCGCCTGCGCGAAGCCGTCGATGCCGCGCAGCGGCGCGCGCAGATCGTGGGCGACCGAGCGGCTGAACGCCTCGAGCTCGCGGTTCGCGGCCTCGGCGACCTCCTTGGCCCGCACCAGCTCCTGCTGCTGGTGGCGCCGCTCGGTGATGTCCTCGGAGATGCCGAGCAGGAACCGCGGCCGGCCGCCGTCGTCGACGATCGCCATCTTCTTGGTGTGCAGCCAGCGCCGCCCGTTCAACGTTTCGATCGGCTCCTCGACGATGTCGACCGGTGTCGGCCCGGCCAGGGTCTCGCGATCCTTCGCGATGAAGAACTCGGCCTGATCGGGCGGGAAGAAGTCGTGATCGGTCTTGCCGATCAGCTGATCGCGCCCGACCCCGAGCAGCGCCTCGCCGGCGCGGTTGATGCGCGTGAACGCGAGCCGGTCGGCGTCCTTCACGAAGACCATGTCCGGCAGGTTCTCGATGATCGCGTCGAGCTCGCGGGCGTTGGCCGCCAGCTCGCGCCGCAGCCGCGCGGTCTCGACGTGGATGCGGATCCGCGCCACCAGCTCGCGCGCCGAGAACGGCTTCACCAGGTAGTCGTTGGCGCCCTGGTCGAGGCCGTCGATCAGGCTGTCCTCGCCGGGCCGCGCCGACAGCAGCACCACCGGGATCGCGCTGGTCCGCGGATCGGCGCGCAGCGCCCGCAGCAGGCCGAAGCCGTCGAGCTCGGGCATCATCACGTCGGCGAGCACCAGCTCGGGCGGATCGACCAGCGCCCGCGCCAGCGCGGCGCGGCCGTCGGGCGCGCCCTCGACGTCCCACAGCGGCGCCAGCACCCCGAGCAGGTAGTCGCGCAGGTCGTCGTTGTCGTCGACGACCAGGATCCGACGCGGCCGCAG
>JAYTAJ010001331.1:0-2303 GCA_043737575.1 Myxococcales bacterium
CGACCGCGATCATCGCCGCGGCGCTCGCTTCGGCGATCGCGGTGCAGATCGTGAGGTCGGCCTCCAGCGCGCGGGCGCGCTGCCACGCCGTCCGCAGCAGGCGGTCGCCGTCGTCGGGCGAGACCGCGGCGACGACGGTGGGACGACGACCGACATCCGCGCGGCGCTGGAGCTCCATCAGCTCCGACCGTACAAGATCGATGCCGTCAGTCGCTCTTGCCGAGCACGACCATCGCGGGGTGACCCGCGGGTGCCCACTCGGCCTCGAGCCCGGCCCAGGGCCGCACCTGCCAGCCCGCTCCCGGATCGACCGTCGCGATCCGGCCGTCGGGATGCACCGCGACGACGACCTCGAAGTGGGTCTGTGCGTACTTCTTGCCGTGGGGGCGGACCAGCCCGACGATCACCGGTCGGCCGCGCGTCAGCTCGTACTCGAGCAGGGCGCGATCGCCCTTGATCGCGAAGGCGCGGAGGCCGTGGCTACGCGCGACGTCGCGCAAGGTGCCGAGGCGCGTGCCCGCCGCGTTGGGCTTGGCGGCGTGGGTGATCGCGGCGAGCTCGACGTGGTGCTGCCAGCGTCCCGCCACCATCACCAGCGCGGCGGGGCCGCAGTCGTTCTGCGCGGTCTGTCGGATCTCGGGGACCGCGGCGACGATCCAGCCGTCGGCGGTCGCGACCGAGGTCGCGGCGATCGGCCGCGCGGCGCCGGTGTAGCCGACCGCGCATCCGCTCGCGAGCACGAGCGCGAGCGCGAGCCCGAGGTAGCGCGCGGTCACAGCAGGATCACGATGAGCAGGATCAGCAGCACCAGCGCGGTGGTCGAGCCGATCACGACGACGGTGCTGCCACCGCTGAAGTCGGCGACCTGCTGCTGCTGCTTTTCGGCGGCGGCGTAGCGCTGGGCGTCGAGCTCGACCGCGGGAGAGGGAGAGCTCGGCGGCGCCGTCGTGCGTTCGACGGTCACCGCCGGGGAGGAGGAGGGAGGGTTGACGTCGGCGTGGGAAAGCGTGGCGGCACAGAGGGAGGCGCTGAGGATGGCGATCGAGGTGAAGTTACGCATGGCGAGCACTGGTGCACGGTGCATGCCGCCAGCGCGCATGCGATCTCGCGGAGATGAGGTCGCGCCCGATGAGCGAGTGCGCTCGCCGCGAGCCCCAGCGCACACCGACCCGTGCGCGGTCAGTTTGCGACGGGGATCGACAGCGTGAACGTCGCGCCGCCGCCCTCGGTCGTCGACACCGCCACCTTGCCGCCGTGCGACTGCGCGATGCCACGCACGATCGCGAGCCCGAGCCCGGCGCCGCCGCGGCGCTCGCGGCCCTGCCAGTAGCGATCGAAGATGTGCGGGCGCACCGCCTCGGGGATGCCGGGACCGTGATCGCGGACCAGCACCTCGATCTGCGAGTCGCTCGACCGCGCCGCCAGCTCGATCGGTCCCGAGCCGCGGGCGTGGCGCAGCGAGTTGGTGATCAGGTTGGCGAGGGCCTGCAGCAGGTGATCGCGATCGGCGAAGACCAGCTTCACCGTGGCGTCGACCCTCGTCGTGATCGGCATGCCGGCCTGCTTCGCGATCAGCTCGTGATCGCGGGCGGCCTGCTCGAGCAGCCCCTTCAGCTGGACCGGCTGGCGGTCGACCCGCAGCGTGCCGGCCTCGATCTGATCGGCGGTGAGCAGATCGCGGATCAGGCGATTGGCGCGCTCGACCGAGCGCTGCACCGACTGGACGTAGCGCTCGCGATCGGCGCCGACCACGGCGTCGTCGGCGAGGCCGTCGAGGGCGACGTTGATCGCGCTGAGCGGGCCGCGCAGATCGTGCGACACGATCGCCAGCACGTCCTGGTGCGCGCGCGCCGATCGCTCGGCGGCGTTGCGCGCGGTGACCTCGGCGGTGATGTCGTCGAGCACGATCACGCCGGCAGTGACGACGCCGTCGCCGTCGCTGACCGGGGCGGCGCTGATCCGGAAGATCCGGTCGCCGTGGGTGCTGGCGTGATCGCCGGTCGCGGTGGCGCCGGTCGCGAACGCCGCGGTCATCACCGCGCGGGCGTCGGCGGCCAGGCCGGTCGCGCTGGCGCGCAGGAGCTCGCTGCCGTTGCCGGCCAGCACCTGCTCGGCCTGCTGGTTGACGGTGAGCACGCGAGTCAGCCCGGCGTCGACGACCGCGAGCCCGGTCGGTAGCTGCGACACGACGGCGTTGAGCAGGCGGCGCTGCGCCTCGTACTCGGCGCGGATGCGCGCGGCCTGACGCTCGGCGCGACCCAGCCGCAGCGCGTAGCGCAGCCGCCGCGCCAGGCGGCCCGGCG
>JAYTAJ010001332.1:0-2300 GCA_043737575.1 Myxococcales bacterium
TGATCGCCGTCGACGATCCGGACCACGCGCCGCAGCATCCGCACCGCGAGCATGCGCTCGGTGCTGCCCTCGTCCTCGTCGCCGCCGCGCAGGAGGCCGATGCCCGAGTAGATGAGGTAGGCGCCGAAGAAGTAGAAGATCCAGGTGAACTGCTGGGTCAGCCACACGCCGCCGCCGAGCATCGCGACGCGGAACACGACCGCGCCGATGATCCCCCAGAACAGCACGCGGTGCTGATACTTGTCCGGGACCTTGAACGACCGGAACACCAGCGAGATGACGAAGATGTTGTCGACCGACAGCGCCTCTTCGAGGAGGTAGGCCGAGAGATAGGTGATCGCGGCGTCGCCGCCCGACATCACGGTGCCGTCGGAGCGCGGCGGGTTGGCGCCGAGCCAGTGGTGCTCGTAGATGAGGTAGACGACGCCGGCGAAGCCCAGGCCGAGCGAGATCCAGATCATCGTCTTGCGCAGCGCGGCGCGGAACGTCAACGCCTTCGGCGCACGGCCGATGCCGAGGTCGATCGCCAGGGCGATGGCGACGAAGCTGAAGAAGCCGATCCAGAACCAATGCATCTGAAGGAGCGCGTCGCCGGGCAACGCGAAGGGCTAGGATGCATGCGAGATCAACGTGTGGCAAGTCACGGCGCGTCGATCCCACGAGGCGCGGCTGCGACAACTCGCCGCGATCCGCTACTCGGCGCGCGGCTGCGTGACCTCGGCGGCGACCCACGCGAGGTACGGCGCCAGGCCGCCGACGACCGGCAGCACCACCGCCTCGGGCATCTCGTACGGATGCAGCTCGGGCAGGCGCTTCAGTAGCGCGTCGACCTTGCCGCGCGTCGTCTTCATGATCGCGAGCCGCTCTTCCTGATCGTCGACGTTGCCGCGCCAGAAGTAGTACGACCGCACCCCCTCGATGACGTTGATGCACGCGCACAGCTGCTCGTCGACGAGGGTGCGGGCGATCAACGCGGCGGCGCTGCCGGGCATCGCGGACATGACGACGACGACATCGGAATCGGATTCGGCCATGGCGCGGGCGTAGCACGGCGAAACCGCGCTCGGCGCTTTTCTGGCCGCGCCGCCGCGCGTATCCTCCGCGGCCGATGCTCCTGGTCCAGAAGTACGGCGGCACCTCGGTCGGCACGATCGAGCGCATCACCCACGTCGCCGAGCGGTGCCTCGCGACGCAGCGAGCCGGCCACGACGTCGCGGTCGTGGTCTCGGCGATGTCGGGCGAGACCAACCGGCTGCTCAAGCTGGTCGGTCAGATCCAGGAAGACACCAACGATCGCGAGGTCGACGTGATCGTGTCGACCGGCGAGCAGGTGTCGGTCGGCCTGGTCGCGCTCGCGATCCGCAAGCTCGGCGGCAACGCCCGCTCGTTCCTCGGCCATCAGGTGAAGATCCTCACCGACAACGCGTTCGCCCGCGCCCGCATCGTGTCGATCGACGCCGAGCCGCTGCGCGCGTGCTTCGCGGCCGGCGCGATCGCGGTGATCGCCGGGTTCCAGGGCGTCGACGAGCACGGCAACATCACGACGCTCGGCCGCGGCGGCTCCGACACCACCGGCGTCGCGATCGCCGCCGCGCTGGGCGCCGACGCGTGCGAGATCTACACCGACGTCGACGGCGTCTACACCACCGATCCCAACGTCGTGCCGTCGGCGCGCAAGATCGAGCGCATCAGCTACGAGGAGATGCTCGAGCTGGCGTCGCTCGGCGCCAAGGTGTTGCAGATCCGCTCGGTCGAGCTGGGCATGAAGTACAACGTGCCGATCCACGTCCGGTCGAGTTTTTCCGATGCGCCTGGCACCTGGGTCGTGCCCGAGGAGCCCCAGATGGAACACGTCGTCGTCTCAGGAGTCACGGTCGCGCGCGACGAGGCCAAGATCACCGTCGAGGATATCCCCGACACCGCGGGCGTCGCGGCCCGGCTGTTCGCGCCGCTCGCCGACGGCGGCGTGATCGTCGACATGATCATCCAGAACTCCAGCTCGGACGGCACGACCGATCTGACCTTCACGGTGCCATCGGGCGATCGCAAGCGCGCCGTCGACATCCTGCGGACTCAGGTCGGCGAGCTGGTCGGCGCGGCCGGCGAGCGGATCAAGACCGACGACGACATCTGCAAGGTGTCGGTGGTCGGCGTCGGCATGCGGTCCCACGCCGGCGTCGCCAAGCGGATGTTCCAGCTCCTCGCCGCCGAGAGCATCAACATCCAGCTGATCTCGACCAGCGAGATCAAGATCTCGGTCGTGGTCGGGAAGAAGTACGCCGAGCTGGCGTTGCGCACGC
>JAYTAJ010001333.1:0-5326 GCA_043737575.1 Myxococcales bacterium
GGCGTCGCCGCGGTACGCCGCGTCGAGCTCGTCGCGCAGGCACCCGAGCGCGGTCGCGGCCTCGGCCGGGCCGACCAGATCGATCGCGTCGTCGGCGCGGCGGCACCAGGTGTAGACGATCGCGGCGTCGTCGCGCAGCCGCGGGCCGAGCACGCGGCTGGCCAGCGCGAAGCTCTTCGAGTGGGTGGCGATGGTCGCGCGCGCGACCGCGCGGACCGGCGCCGCGACCAGCGCGGTCGTGGTCACGCCCGGGCCTCCAACGCAAAGTCGCGGGCGATGCACGCGAAGGTGGCCTCGGCGCCGTTGATCACGCCCGGCACGCCCGCGCCCGGGTGGGTGCCCGCGCCGACCAGGTACAGGCCGGGGATTCGGGCGTCCTTGTTGTGGGGCCGGAAGTACGCGCTCTGCCCGAGCGTCGGCGCGCACGAGAACGCCGAGCCGTGGAAGCTCGCCAGCTCGGAGCGGAAGTCGCCGGGCGTGAAGTGGCGACGGACCACGACGTGGCGCCGCACATCGGGCAGCAGCGCCTCGAGCGCCTCGAGGATGCGATCGCCGTAGGCCGGCGCGATCGCGTCCCAGTCGAGCGGCGCGTGGCCGAGGTGCGGGACCGGCGACAGCACGTAGAACGCACCGCCGCCGGGCGGCGCCAGCGATGGATCGGTGACGTGGGGCGCGTGCAGGTACAGCGAGAAGTCGTCGGGCAGGTGATCGCCGTGGAAGACGTCGTCGAGCAGCGCCCGGTAGCGCGGCCCGAACACGACGGTGTGGTGGGCGATGCGATCGGCGTAGCTGACATCGGTGCCGAAGTAGAGGACGAACAGCGACATCGACCAGTCCATGCGCTCGAGCTTCTTCACCATGCGGCGGGCCCGCGGCTCGCCGCCATACAAGGACGCGTAGGTGTGGTGGAGATCGGCGTTCGACACCACGACGTCGAAGGCTTCGCCTTCGTGCTCGTCGGTGGTGACGTGGTGGACCGCGGCGCCGTTGTCGTCCGAGACCCGGACACTACGCACGGGCGCCGACAGCCGCAGCTCGCCGCCCAGCTCACCGAGCAGCCGCACCATCGCGCCGACCAGCGCGCCGGTGCCGCCGCGCGGGAAGAACACGCCCCAGGTCCGCTCGAGGTGGTGGATCAGCGTGTAGATCGACGACGTCTCGAACGGGTTGCCGCCGACCAGCAGCGCGTGGAACGACAGCGCCTCGCGGACGTGGGGATCCTTCACGAACCGCGCGACGGTCTGGTAGACCGAGCGATCGGCGCGCAGCCACGCCAGCTTCGGCGCGACCCGGATCATGTCCGAGAACCGCAGGAACGGCGTGTGCGCCAGCTCGGTGTAGCCGGTCTCGAACACCCGGCGCGAGTAGTCGGTGAAGCGCAGGTAGCCGGCCGCGTCCTCGGGGCGACGCGCCTTGATCTGCGCCAGCATGTGCTCGGGGTTGCCGTCGTAGTCGAAGGTGTCGCCGTCGTCGGTCCAGTGCAGGCGGTAGAACGGCGTGACCGGCATCAGCTCGCAGTAGTCAGCGAGGCGACGGCCGGCCGCGGTGAACAGCTCCTCGATCGCGTGGGGCGCGGTGATCACGGTCGGCCCGGCGTCGAAGGTGTAGCCGGCGTCGCGGTAGACGTAGGCGCGGCCGCCCGCTTGATCGCGGGCCTCGAACACGGTGACGCGGACGCCCGCGGTGGCGAGACGGATCGCGGCGGCGAGGCCACCGAAGCCCGAGCCGATCACCGCGGCGCGCAACGGTCGTGGTCGGTCATCCATAGCGAGCCTCCATGCTGCGCAAGAGCGTCGCGGCCTCGGTCAGGGCGGGGCCGTCGCCGATCGCGGCGCCCAGCGCGGCGAGGGCGCCATGGACCCGGGCCCGGGCTCGGCCTCGCCCGATCGGCTCGATCGCCGCGGCCAGCGCATCGGCCAGCGCGTCGGCGTCGCCGCTGCCGTCGACGACGGCGCGGGCCTTCGCGGTCAGGCGCGCCCACTCGAAGCGATCGGCGACCTCGGCGAGCCACGCCCACGGCCAGGTCGGCCGGCCGCCGCGCAGATCTTCGACGCCCTTGGCGCGGCGCGCGGGCGACGCGACGCTGCCGACGTCGTCGAGCATCTGCAGCGCGACGCCCATCGCCTCGCCCAGCTCGGCGATCGCGGCGCGGCGCGGCGCCGACGCACCCGCGGCCAGCGCGCCCAGCTCGGCGGCGAACCGACACAGCGCGCCGGTCTTGAGGCGGGTCGTCGCCGCGACCACCGCGGGCACCTCGGCGGCGTCGAGGTCGGTGACCCGCGCCGATAGATCGAGGGCCTGGCCCTGATGACAGCGGATCATCGTCGCGATCGCCAGGCGCTGGGCGTCGAGCGCGAGCGTCGACGGCAGCGCGACCGCGGCCAGCTCGGCGAGCGCCCAGAAGTACATCCATGAGCCGGTGTTGATCGCGAGCGGCACGCCGACCAGGAGGTGGAGCGCGGGCGCGCCGCGGCGCTCGGTCGACTCGTCCTGGACGTCGTCGACGATCAGCGATCCGGCGTGGAGCAGCTCGACCGCGAGGCCGAGCCCGGGCGGCACGCCGTCGCGAGTGCCACCGCCGAGCTCCCAGCCCGCGCGTACGACCTGGGCCCGCAGCTCCTTGCCGGGCCGCGACAGGAACTCCGCGGCCGGGCCGCCGAGCGCGCGGCGCCACACCCGCGCCGGGACCGACGGATCGAGGGCGCATGGGCCCGAGGCGGCGAGCGCGGCGTCGAGCGCGGCGACCAGCGAGCCGGAATCGGCGACGGCGAGGGACTTCATCGGACCTCCGGCGCGGCGAACACGGCGCGCCACGACAGGCCGCGCGGCGGCCGACCGATCAGGATGCGCGCGCGATCGAGCGGGGTCAGCTCGAGCGCATAGAAGCGGCGGATCACCGCCTCGGGCAAGCGATAGAACCGCTCGAGCACGCGGTAGCGATCGGCGGGCGCGAACCAGCGGAACAGCATCCGGTTGAGGCGACGCGCGTAGCCGAGCTGGCCGTGATGGGCGCGGGCGTGGGCCTCGAGCGCGGCGCCGAACAGCGCGTCGGCCGGGCGCGCCGCGATGAACGCGGCGAGGCGCGCGGCGATCGGCATCGAGTAGCCGGTGACCGGATGGAACCAGCCGCCCTGGTAGCCGGCGATCAGCGGCGCGCGCGGCGGCGCCGGCTCGAGCTGCCACGGCAGCGGCAAGACGCCGTGCTCCTCACGCACGATCGTGGCGTCGCCCCAGCCGCGGGCGTCGGCGTAACCGGCCAGCTCGTCGCGCAGCGCCGCGACGTCGAGGAACGCGCCATCGGCGAACCGGGTGTCCTCGACCAGCACCCGATCGGGCGCGAGCGGCAGGACGTACACGAAGCGAAAGCCGTCGAGCTGCGGCACCGTCGCGTCCATCAGGATCGGGCGCACCAGGCCGTGGGGCCGCGCCAGCTGCAGCTCGTGGCCGACGAACTTCTGCCAGCCCGCCCCGGCGATCGCCGCGGCGCCGGCCTCGGGCCCGCGGGCGTCGATCACCGCCCGCGCGTGGAGCGCGGTCGTCGTGCCGTCCGGATTCCGGACGACCGCGTGGTTGGCGGTCACCGCGATCGCGTGGGTCTGCGTCGCCAGTCGCGAGCCAGGCACCGCCAGCGCCGCGGCGACGCAGGTCGCGAACCGCGCCGACGAGATGCACGCGTAGCCCGACGTCAGGGTCCGGCGGTGGGCGGGGAACGCGACGTCGTAGCCGTCCCACCGCGCCACCACCAGCGGCGCGATCCACGCGGCGACGTCGGCAGCGACGTCATCGTCATGGAAGCACCAGGTGTGGTTGCCGCCGATCGCCGCGGCCTGCTCGATCATCGCGATGCGCGCGTCGGGCTGACGGGCCCGCAGCGCCAGCGCGATCAGGCCGTTCTGCAGGCCGCCGCCGATGAGCAAATAGTCGAGGTCCTCGCGCACCCCGACTTCGATGGCGGTCGCCTCGATCGGTTACGCGCGACGACCGCCCCGCCCCCGCCTCGCGGCTACTTCTTCTTCTTGGCCGGTGCCTTCTTGGGCGCGGCCTTCTTCGCCGCAGCGGCCGGCTTCTTCGCCGGCTTGGCCGCGGCCTTCTTCGCGGGCGCCGCCGCCTTCTTCGCGACCGCCCCCTTCTTCGCAACCGGCGCCGCCTTCGCGGGCTTCGCCGCCTTCGCAGGCTTTGCCGCCTTCGCAGGCTTCGCCGCCTTCATCGCCTTACCAGGCTTCGCCGCCTTCACCGGTGCCGCGGGCTTCGCGCCCTTGGCCGGCGCGACGACCGCAGGCTTCGCGCCCTTCGCCGGAGCTGCCGCCTTCGCGCCCTTCGCCGGCGCCGCCGCAGGCTTCGCGCCCTTCGCGGCCGAGGCCTGCTCCGGCTTCGCGGCCGCCGCCTTCACCGGCTTCACGACCTTCGCCTTCTTCTTTTCCTCGGCGAGGCGGGTCGTCACCGTGCGCTGACCCTCCTCGGTCCGCGCCTGGGCTGCCAGCCGCGCCTTGCCGAGCGCGGCCTCGATGTCGGCGTCCGAACGGATCACGACCGGGCGGGCGTCGTCGTCCTTCTTCTTCGGGCGCTTCTTCTTCTTGGCGTCACGCGGCGGCGGGATCTCGCTGATGCCGGGCATCTGCTGCGCGAGATCGCCGCGGTTGTGCACCAGGATGCGCGGCTCCGCCTCGTTGCGGAACGCCATCGCCACCTTGTTGTCCGGGAGCAGCTCGATCACGAACCCGATGTCGAACTTCGGGTGCGCAACGACATCGCCGATCTCGTAGGTGTCGCGGATCGAGTACGGACGGCAGTTCGTCAGATCCGCCTCGGTGGCGCGGCTCACCGCGTCCTTCCAGCTCACCCGCGGCGCGGTGGATGGCTTGCGACCCGATGGCTCGGCGCTTCCCTCTTCGGGAGCGTCGCCGCGCGGTTTCCGGTACGCATGCACCTCGCCACAGACCACGCACTGGACGCGGCGAACCTCGTCCTCGTACATGCTGATGATGGTGTGCGTGGTGTCCGCCTTGCAGCGTGGGGATGGACAATACGCCTCGATCTCACCACCGACCTCGTCCACGTCTTCGTCGAAGATGGAGTCCATCCCAGCCTCTCTTGGCTTGCGTGGGGGTTAATCCGGACGCCCGGAGTTGAGCCGGGCGCCGTCGAATCGAGTGTCTAAGTAATTGAAAGCAATGCCATCCGAACCCCACTCCGGATGACTTGTGTCCATTCAGTTAGCGTCCTAACACACGCCGCATCGCTGGGGCCGGTTATAGCGCGGGGTGCCGATCTTTTGGAGCGATCTTCTAAGTAGGTATGGTTGCTAGCAATCGCGGCGTGTGTTAGG
>JAYTAJ010001334.1:0-5324 GCA_043737575.1 Myxococcales bacterium
CGCGGCGAAGGTGAACGGGCGAGCAGGTCGGTGAGCAGCACCTCGTCGGCGCCGGCCTCGGCCAGGCGCTGGGCCAGGTCGGTCGACGCCGGGCCGACCACCGGCTCGAGCGTGCCGCGCAGGTCGCGTGCGGCGCGCCTCACGGTCGCCCCGGTCGGCAAGCGCCGCCCCGCCAGCTCCTTGCCGTAGCCCTCGATCACCGTGAACAGGGCCTCCCGCTCGGCGGCGTCGTCGACCGAGGAGGCCAGCGCGCGCACCGGCTCGGCCATGTTGCCGACCGCGGCGGTGATGCCGTCGACGGCGCCGCGGATCGCGGCCGAGGGCGAGTTGATCTCGTGGGCCACGCCGGCGACCAGGAGGCCGAGGCCGGCCATGCGCTCCGACAGGACGAGCTGGGCCTGGGTGTTGCGCAGATCGCCGAGGGCGCGGCCCAGCTCGGCGTTGATCGCGGTCAGCTCGGCGGTGCGCAGCCGGACCTTGGCCTCGAGCTCCTCGCTGGCGTCGCGGACCTGGGCGTAGAGGCGCGCGTTCTCGACCGCGGCGCCGGCCTGATCGGCGAAGGTCGAGAGCAGGTTGGCGTCGGCCTCGTTGAACGGCTTGGCGTTGCGCTGGCGCCCGACCACCAGCACGCCGACCACGGCGCCCTTGCGCTCGAGCGGCGTCGCCAGCAGCGAGCCGTCGACGCCGGCCGCCAGCGCGGCGTCGCGGCGGCGGGGATCGGCGCCCGCGTCGTCGATGCGCAGGGTCGCGCGCAGCCGCGCCACCTGGATCGCGATCGGGATCAGCGCCGCGGCGTCGGCGTCGTCGGTCGCGATCAGCGAGCCGCCGTGGGCGGCGCCGAGATCGGTGCGCCGGACCCGCGCCGCCGCGACCGAGACCTTGGGCTCGTCGGTGCGGCCGCTCTGCACCACCGCGAACAGCGCGCACAGCCGGACCTCGAACACCCGGGCGATCGCCTCGACGATCTTGGCCGACACCTGATCGAGCTCGATCGCCGACGACATCGTCCGGCCGGCGTCGTGGATCGCCACCATCTCGCGCATGCGCGCCGCGAGCCGCTGCTGGTTCTCCTTCAGCGCCGTCGTCATGTGGGCGAACGCCATCGCCAGATCGCCGATCTCGTCGCCGGCCGCGACGTCGATCGACTGCTCGAGATCGCCGCGCGCGATCGCGACCGCGCCGCGGTGGAGCTTCGCGATCGGCTGGCCGACCCGCCGCGCCAGCCAGCCGGCGAGGATCAGCGCGAACACCAGCGCGACCGCGGCGCCGATCGCAAGCGACCGGAACGCGACCCGCTGGGCCCGCGACAGCGACTGCCGATCGATCGCGACCGCGAACAGCCCGAGGGCGCGGCCCCGATCGTCCTCGAGCGCGGTCCACGCCACCGCGTGCTCGCGGCCGGCGATCGCCTGGGTCACGACCGGGCGCTGGCGCTCGCGCACCCGCTGCAGGACCGGCGCCGGCACCTGCAGCGCGGCGAGCCGCCGGCCGTCGCGGTCGCGCACCGTCGACGTCGCGACGCCGGCGTTCAAGCTGCCGATCAGCACGTCGACGCCGAGCGCGCCCTTCAGGCCGTCGGCGAAGTCGCCGTCGAGCGGCACGCTCATCACCACCACGCCGGTGAGGGTCAGCGATCGATCGACGATCGGCGCCGACGCTCGCACCACGACGCCCTTGGGCGACATGTCGAGCGTGACCTTGCGCGACCACTCCGACGCGGCGACCACGATCGCGGCCTTGCCATCGACCGCCAGCTCGGAGAACCGGGCCCGATCGCCGCCGATCACGATGCTCGAGATCTCGCTGCCGTCCTTGCCGAAGATCTGGACCAGCGCCGACGGCAGGTGCGGCGCCGATCGCGACAGCACCTCGGTCACCGCGGCGTCACCCTCGAGGGTCGCCCGGGCCAGCTCGTCCTCGGCGGCGAGGCGCACGGTGTCGTCGCCGATCCGCTCGAGCGTGCGCAAGGACAGGTTGAGCCCGACCTCGAGCTGGCGCTGGACGTCGATCGTCAGGCCGCGCTCGAGGCTGCCGAGCACCACGCCCGACGCCAACGACGCCACCACCAGCATCGGCAACAGCGCCGCCACCGACAACGACAGCGCCAGCTTCTGGCGCAAGCGGGCGCGGCCGAGCCGCACCACCGGCCAGCGCACGATCCGCCACGCCAGCCGCCCGACCCGCGCGATCATCGCCCGACTCGATGCAGCCCGGCGTACGCGACGGTGCCGTTGGCGCGGATCACGAGCCCGGTGATCTCGTCGCGCGCCGCGACCGCGACCTGCGAGTGCGCGAGCGGCACCCACGGCGCGTCGGCCGCGATCCGGGCCTGGATGTCACCGTAGATCGCGTCGCGCGCCGCGCGATCCTCGACGCGCTGGGCGTCGGTCAGGAGCTTCGACACCGCGTGATCGCGGTAGAAGGCGATGTTGCGAGCGATGCCGGGATCGGTGTTGTCCTCGTGGAACAGCAGGTAGAGGTAGTTGTCGGGATCGCCGTTGTCACCGCTCCACCCGGCCAGCGCCAGGTCGTGGTGGCCGGCCTCGGTGTCGCTGCGCTGCGCCGCGAACGGCTGGATCACCAGATCGACCCGCAGCCCGACCGCCTCGAGGTTGGCGCGCAACACCCGCGCGACCTGCTCGGGGTTCGGCAGGTACGGCCGCGGCGTCGCCGGCGCGTACAGCCGGTAGTGGCGCCCGAGATCGATGCGGCCCTCGGCCGCCAGCTCGATCAGCCGCGCGCGGGCCTCGTCGGGCGCGTAGCGCGACGCGCCGACCTCGCGGTAGCCCCACTGCATCGGCGGCAGCGGGCCCTCGGCCGGGATCGCGAGGCCCTGGTACGCCAGCCGCACGATCGGCGTCTTGTTGATCGCCAGGCTGAGCGCGCGGCGCACCTCGCGATCGTGAAACGGCGGGCGCAGGCAGTTCATCGCCAGGTAGGTGACGTTGCCGGCCTGGTGGCGGTACAAGGTCAGCCCCGGGTGCAGCTCGACGAACTGCAGCTCCTCGGGGAGGATCGCCAGCGCGAGATCGATCGCGCCGCTCTCGAGATCGACCAGGCGCTGGCGGGCGTCGGGGATGACCTCGAACACCAGCCGCTCGGCCAGCGCGGGCGTGTCCCAGTACCGCGGGTTGCGGACCAGGACGATGCGCTCGCCGCGATCCCAGCGCTCGAGGCGGAACGGCCCGGTCCCGACCGGATGATCGGGGAACTCCTCGCCCCAGCGCTCGACCGCGGTCGGCGACACGATCGCGACCGGGAACATCGTCATCGTCGCGAGGAACGGCGCGTAGCGATCGGCGATCGTGATGCGCACCGCCAGCGGCCCCAGCGCGTCGACCTTGCGGATGTTGCGGTACTGGTTGGCCCAGTAGCCGAACACGCCGGTGTGGAAGCGGTGCCGCGGATCGCGCTGGCGCTCGAAGCTGAACACCACCGCCGCGGCGTCGAACGGCGTGCCGTCGTGGAACACCACGCCGCTGCGCAGCGTGAACGTCCACTGGGTCCCGGTCGGATCGACCTCCCAGGCCGTCGCCAGCGCGGCCTCGACCTCGCCGCTGTCGTTGCGGTAGCGGACCAGCGTGTCGTAGATCTGGCCGATCACCTCCGACGACTCGTTGTCGGTCGGCCGCGCCGGATCGAGCGAGCTGGCGTCCGACGGCCGGCCGACGATGATGGCGCCGCGGCGATCGGCGTTGCCGCGCTCCTCGGGCGCGATGCCGAGCCGATCGCCGCACGACGCGACCAGCGCCAACGCCAGGAGCGCGATCCTCACCGCGCGAGTGTAGCGAATCCGTCGGCGTCCTAGCGTGATTGACTCTCGTCTTTCGCTCACTTAGCCTCGCGGTCGGGGTACGGTCCGGGTCTCTTCCCTCGACCCGGTGAATCGGCTACGCCCGCCCACGTCTTTCACAGGACCCGCGCATGCTCCGACTGTCTCTCTCGACTGCCCTCGCTGTGTCCGTCGCCGTCGTGCTTGGCGCGACCGGCTGTGACATGGGCCAGTTCACCGTCTCCACGACCGCGAAGGTGCTCATCCGCGCCCAGCCGTCGATCAAGATGGAGTCCGACTACGAGCTGGCGTCGCGCGCCATCCCGGGCACGCTCAAGACCGTCGAGGGCTTCTGGATCGTGCATCCGGAGAACACGACCCTGCGCGGCATCCTGACCGAGGGCTACTGCCAGTACGGCATCGGCTTCGTCGAGGACGAGTGGGAGGTCGCGCTGGTCGACAAGGACTTCGATCGCGCCGCGTACCACGAGCAGCGCGCGACCAACATGTTCCTGCGCTGCATGAACTACGCGCTCATGGGCCTCGGCTCGAAGTGGCAGAACGGCCTGTTCGGCGACACCGAGTCGGTCGCCGCGCTGGTGAAGGGCGCCAGCTCGAGCCAGCGCACACCGCTCATGTGGGCCGCGGTCGGGCTCGGCTCGATGATCAACCACAACAAGGACAACGTCGAGCTGGTGGCCCAGGCGCCGACCGCCAAGGCGATGCTCCTGAAGGTCGTCGAGATCGACGCCGTCCACCCGCCGAAGGACAAGGCGCTCGGGGCCCTGCCCCACGTCGCGCTCGGCATGCTCTACACCGCCGCGGGCGCCCAGCTCGGCGGCGACGCGGTGAAGGCCACGGAGCACTTCCAGAAGGCCCTCGCGATCACCGACGGCAAGTTCCTGCTCGCCCGCGTGAACTACGCCCGCAAGGTCGGCGTCATGACGCAGGACCGCAAGCTGTTCCACGACGAGCTAGTGAAGGTGCTGCAGACCGATCCGGCGATCTGGCCGGAGCAGCGCCTCGCCAACGAGATCGCCCATCGGCGCGCCCGCCGGTACCTCAGCCAGGAAAAGGAGCTCTTCTGATGCGCAACAAGATCTTGTCCTCAACCGCCGTCGCGTTCGCGATCGCCACCACTGCCTTCGCGGGCATTGCCGCCGCCGACAACCTCGAGATCCGCCTCGCCACCCTCGCCCCCGACGGCAGCTCGTGGATGAAGATCCTCGGCAAGGGCTCGGCCGAGATCGCGAAGAAGACCGAGAACCGCGTCAGCGTGAAGTACTACGCCGGCGGCGTGCAGGGCGACGAGCGCGACGTCATCCGCAAGATCAACCTCGGCCAGCTCGACGGCGCCGCGGTCACCTCGGTCGGCCTGTCGATGGTCGACGAGTCGATCCGCGTGCTCGAGCTGCCGCGCATGTTCGAGTCGGTCGAGGAGCTCGACTTCGTCGCCGACAAGATGTGGCCGTACTTCGTCAAGAAGTTCGAGAAGAAGGGCTTCAAGCTCGGCGATCGCGGCGACGTCGGCTGGATCTACTTCCTGTCGAAG
>JAYTAJ010001335.1:0-2299 GCA_043737575.1 Myxococcales bacterium
GTGGCCCGGACCGAACACGTAGATCATCTCGACATCGCGGTCGTTGATGACCCGGTTGAGGTGCGCATAGACGAAGTTCAGGCCTGGCGTGGTGCCCCAATGGCCCAGCAGTCGAGGTTTGACATGCTCGGCCGACAACGCGTCGCGCAGCAGTGGGTTGTCCAACAGGTAGATCTGGCCGACGGACAGGTAATTCGCCGCCCGCCACCACCGATCAACAGCGACCAGATCAGAGCGCGTTCGGGGATCGGAAAGCATCACGCCATCAGAACAAACGCTAGCCTCAGGCTCCACAGGCGATGGTGTGGAAGATCGGCGGTCGATGCTGTGTTTCGGCGTTCGGATCTGGCGCTCGACCATGAGCTTTCGGCGGGTCGCGAGGTCCGTCAACATGCGATGAGTGCCTGCAAGCGGCTAGCCCGCCGGGCGGCGCTCGGATGTGGAGAGCGCGCAGCGGATGCGCGCTCCGACGGCGCCCGCGCAAATCGTGCAGGCGCGGTCGCCGCCGATGAGCTTGCCTCGACTGGGCCGCCTTGCTCGAGTTCGTCTTCGGCGCCGACGTCACGACCTGCCCGCGCTGCGGCGACACCCGCGCCGTACTCGCGTTCTCGCCGCTCCCGACGTCAACCGCCCGCATCCTCGGCCACCTCGGCCTGCCCACCGCTGTCCCGCCCATCGCCGCCGCACGCGCCCCACCGGCCGACGCCCCCAGCTCGACCTCGGCTTCGCTGACTTCTGATCCGCTCCGGTCACGCCGCTCCCGCGTGTGGGGCCCCCTGCGCCCGTCGCTCGATTCGCCTATCTGCCTACGCAACCCTCGTGCCTGCCTGGTTCCCATGGCGATCGCGCGTTGCCAGACCGCGGGCGCTCGCGAAGAGTTCGCCATGACCGCTCCGACTCGCTACCGTGCCGCGATCCTCGACGTCGATGGCACCCTGGTCGATAGCAACGACGCGCACGCGCACGCCTGGGTCGAGGCGTTCGCGGCGTCGGGCTTCGAGGTGATCTACACGACCGCGCGGCGGCTGGTCGGCAAGGGCGGCGACAAGCTGATCCCGGAGGCCACCGGGATGGCCGACGACGATCCGCGAGTCGAGGAGATCGGCGAGCGGCGCAGCGAGATCTTCTGCACGCGGTGGCTCGACCAGGTGCGGGCGCTGCCGGGGAGTCGTGACCTGGTCGTACGGATCCGCGACGCCGGGCTGGCGGTGGCGGTGGCGAGTTCGGCGAAGGCGCACGAGCTGCGGCCGCTGCTCGAACGCGCCGGGGTCGCCGACCTGATCGAAGTGCAGACCTCGAGCAGCGACGCGGCGCACTCCAAGCCTGACCCCGACATCGTCGCGGCGGCGCTGCGCAAGCTCGGGCTGGCGCCCGGCGCGGCGGTGATGATCGGCGACACGCCGTACGACATCGAGGCGGCCCACGCCGCCGGAGTCGACACCATCGCCGTGCAATCGGGAGGGTGGAGCCCGGCGCTGCTCGCCGGCGCGATCGCGATCTACGACGGGCCGGCGCATCTGTGTGCCCACTTCGAAACGTCGCCGCTGGGCCGGCGCTGAACGATCCCGGGCGGGATCGGCTGCATGCTTGAGACTGAACCCCGGCCCTGCCGCTCCAGCTGCTGTGGCGCCGTCATCCCGAGTGGCGCGACCACCCGGTGGTCGTCGTCGACGAGGATCGCGTCGTCGAGCGACCGCGACCCCGCCGATCGTCGCCCCCAGCTACGTCAAGCTGTGGGGCACCGACCGACGAGCGGAGCCACCCGATCACGTCACATTCGGGCAGCACGTGCTGCATGGAAGATCGCGCACGGAATGGCTGAGCGGGCCTCGCGGTGCTTGCCCGTCACGGCTGGTACATCACGCATCACTTGGAGGGCCTGGCGTCACCTCGCGCGTCGCCGCCAGCGCGGCACCAGCTTGACGAGCTCCACCACCGCGACCGGCGCCAGCGAGCCTACCGCAACCAGCCCCCAGTCGGCCGCCGTGAGCGGCACGGTGCGCAGGACCTCCCGCAGAAACGGCACATAGACGGCGGCGAGCTGCAGCAGCACGCAGATGAGGATCGCTCCCCAGAGCCATCCGTTCGTGAACAGGCGGGACGTGAACGCCGAGCGCGTCCGTGAGCGCGCGTTGAAGGTGTGGAAGACCTGCGCCAGCGCCAGCGTCATGAAGGCGACCGTGACGGCGTGCCGGAGCCCATCGCCGTCTGCGCCGTACCAGCGCATGCCGATCGCGAAGGCCGCGAGCGTGCAGCCCGCGAGCAAGACGCCCTGCCAGATGATCAGCCAGCCGAAGCG
>JAYTAJ010001336.1:0-5320 GCA_043737575.1 Myxococcales bacterium
GGCCCGTCGAAGTCCTGGGTGACGAGGCCGTGGGCGGCCAGCGCGTCGCGCTGCTTCGGCCGACCGACCAGCACGACCTCGGCGGCGGCCGCGGCGAGCAAGCGTCCGCCGACGTAGCAGCCGATCGCGCCCGCGCCGAGCACCCCGACCGTCACGGCGCGACCCGCGCCCGCAGCACCGCGACGTCGGCGCGCAGCTGCGCGACCGCGCTCTGCCACTGCGCCATGCTGGGACCGAACCGATCGGTCGCGACCTCAGGCCCGAGCTGGGCCCGCAGCGCGTCGAGCTCGGCCTCGATCACGCCCGGCCCCGCGATCGTCGCGAGCAGCTCGGCGGTGCGGGCGTCGTAGTCGGTCCCGAGCGCCTGCACCATCAGCGCGGTGAAGCGATCACACGCCGGCGGCCGGCCGTAGAAGCCGAGGAAGATCGGCCGCAGCGCGCAGTCGGTCGGCGACGCGTCCCAGTCGGGCATGCCGTAGTTGCTGCGGATCGGGCTGGGCACGTGCATCGTGTTGTCCAGATCCCAGGGCAAGAGCCACAGCCGATCGTGCGCCGTCTCCTGGTACCAGTAGAAGTTGTGGTTGCTGCACTGCCCGGCCTGGTTGCAGTACCAGCCGACGAAGCCGTCCCAGCTGTCGATCAGCCGATCGACCGCGAGGAAGCTGACCAGGGTCGGCAGATCGGTCCAGGTGCCGATCGTGGCGCGGAACGTCGCGGGCGTCGCCGCGGCGATCGCCTGGGTGAAGCGGATCATCGCGCCGACGTCGGCGGTCGGCGATGCGTTGGTCTCGAGCGCGGCGCGGTACGGCTCGGGCCCGAGGTGCACCGGCCACACCTCCTTGTAGAGGTTGCCCTCGCCGCCGTCGATCGCGCGGAAGTGATCCTCGACGAACTCGCCGTCGATCGCCTCGACCTGCACGAACAGCCCGAGGTCGTCGCCGTTGACCGACAGCCGGCCGTGGTTGGCGCGCGGCGCCGGAACGCCGGCGGCGCGGAACAGGCCGTAGGCGATCCGATCCTTGCACAGGCTCGGGTCGCGCATCATCGCGTGGAGGTTGAGGTGCTCGAGGCCGAGGAAGCGCTGACCGTCGACGTACTGATCGAAGTCGAGCTTCATCGACAGCTTCGGGCAGGTGCGGTTGCCCTGCTGATCGAAGCACAGGCGCAGGCTGCCGATGCTGCCCTTGTAGCGGACGCCGATGCGCGCGACGGTGACGTCGCCCCAGCGCAGATCGGCGGGGACGTACTCCTCGAGCAGCGCGTTGTCGTTGAGCCACTGCCAGTCGGCGGGCGCGATCGTCAGCTCGAGGCGGCGGATCTGCGACGGATCGAACAGCGCGTCGGCGTTCGGCCCGGGCGCGGCGTCGATCGCGGCCGCGGCGTCGCCATCAGGTGACGACGGGGAGCCGCCGCACGCGATCGTGATCGACCAGAGCACCACCAGTCGTCGCATGGACCGAGGGTACACCAGGCCCGACCGTCGCCTCGACGCGATCGAGGGCCTCGACCAGCGCGGCGCCGAACACCGCGCCGAGGGTGTCGCGGGCGACCCGATACAAGGACGGCGCGCCCGCGGCGTCGGCGCAGTCGTAGTCCTCGTAGTCGTCGGAGATGACGATCGCGTCGCCCTCGTAGCTCATCGGGAACAGCCGGCAGATGTGCGGCTTCACTTGATGGAAGTCCCAGCCGCCCTCGAGCGCGGCGCGGTGGATCGCGCAGCCGCGGCGATCGTGGGCGAGGAAGACGCAGCCGTCGACGCCGCCGTCGCGGGTGAAGACCGCGGTGCGGACGTGCTGGCCCGACGGATAGTCGGGATCGATCTGCACCTCGGTCGTGAACCACGGCGCGTCCTGCGCGGCGGGCACCAGCAGCGCGCGGATCTGATCGGCGTGGGACACGATCGCGTCGCGCTCGGCCAGATCGACGTCGGCCCCGTACTGGCAGCACGCCTCGAGCAGCGGCCGGACGTGGGCGAGGCGGACGCCTTCGTCGGCGAGCTGCTGACACGCGTGGGTCATGCAATCGGCGACGACGCGGCGGGTGAAGACGTCGCGCTGCACGCGACGAAAGCGATCATGCTCGACGGAGAGAAACACCGGGTCGGTCACGGCGCGCACGCTACCAGAGAACTCCGACGGCGGTGTAGGATCGCGGCGTGGCGCGCCTCCACCGCTGGCAGGTCTGCGTCGGGCTCGGCGTCGCCGCGTGCTCGTTCGCGCCGCGCGGCCAGGATCCCGACGCGCTCGCTGGCGATCCCGACGCCGCGGCGATCGACGCGATCGATGCGCCGCCCGCGGTCGACGCCACCGACGCGCCGCCCGCGATCGACGGCGGACCGACGACCGGCCGCACCCTGGTCGACGACAGCGCCGCCGACTTCGGCCAGGGCCCGCCGGGCTTCGTCGAGACCCGCGTCGAGGCCGCAGGCGCGGTCGCGCCGCGCGCCTATTACCTCGGCAGCCTGTGCGCCGCGGGCAACGACAGCCTGCTGTTCACCGACGGTCGCACCGCCACCGGCGCGGTGCTGCCGGCGAGCCCGACCCGGGTCGGCCTGGCGCGCACCGTCGATCTGTCGCTCGGCAACGGCGCCGCGCCCGCGGGCGTTGGCATCACCAGCGGCACCGACTGGACGCTGTGGTGGACCGGCGAGGTCTTTCTCGCCGCGGGCGCGCGCACGCTGACCTTGCGCGCCGACGATCACGGCATCCTCGAGCTGCAGGCCCCCGGCGAGGACGGCTTCACGAAGATCCTCGGCGTCAACCACGGCGATCAGGAGCAGTCGGCGCCGTACCTCGCGGCGACCACCGGCTGGTACGGCGTGCGGCTCGCGGTCGCGCAGCGCAACGGTCCGGTCGAGCTCTACGCGCGCGTCGACGGCCAGCCGATCCTGCGGCGCCGCACCCGCTGTCGCGTCGACGGCTATCGCGGCCTGGCCCAGACCGGCTTCGACGAGGCCCAGTTCCTCGACGTCGCCGCGACGACGATCGACCAGGGCGCGACCGCGGCGAACACCGACTGGGGCTTCGGCGCGCCGAGCGATCTCGGCGTCACCGCCGCCGACACGTTCTCGGTGCGCTGGGCCGGCCAGGTCTTCATCGCGGTCGCGGGCCCGTACCGGTTGCGGGTGCGCAGCGACGACGGCCACCGGCTGTGGCTCGACGGCCAGCGCGTCGTCGACGACACCAGCGACGGCATCCACGACGTGACGACCGGCGAGCTGACGCTCGGCCGCGGCTGGCACGATCTGGTCTACGACGTCACCGAGAGCGGCGGTGGCGCGCGGGCGCAGCTGACGGTCGCGAGCGGGCCCGAGCTGGTCGGCCAGCCGTTCCCGCCCGAGCGGCTGCGCCCCGCCGAGGGCCGCGCCGAGCGCTTCGAGTCAGCGACCGCGCCGTCGATCGCCGAGCCCGGCCCCGCGATGTTCGGCTTCGAGCCCGCGACCGGCGCGGTCATCACCGCCGTCGACGTTGGCTACGCGCTCGAGGTCGCCGACTTCTCCGCGCAGGTCACGACGACCTTGCGCAACGCCACCACCGCGTCGATCTTGCGCAACAGCTCGACCGGCGACACCACCGATCGCTTCCATCCGATCGCCTTCGACGGCGAGGCGGTGGCGACCGCCTGGGGCCTCGGCTTCGACGTCGCGGGCAACGGCGGCACGCTGACCCGGAGCTGGCTGACGCTGCACCACCGCGACGCCGCCGGGACCGGGCCGACGCCGACCGCGGCGAGCTACCAGTCGTCGGTGCGCGATCTGCTCGTCGCAGGCGCGACCGAGATCGCCGCGATCGATCGCATCGCGTTCGACACCCGCGCCGCGCTCGGCGCCACCGTCACGATCGCGCTGCGCACCTGCGACGCTCCCGACGCCTGCGCCGCCGAGCCGTACTCCATCGGCTACGCCTCGGGCGCGGTGCCGACCGTCGCCGCGCGCCGCTACCTGCAGTACCAGGTGCGCTTCGTCACCGACGGCGATCACGAGCCCGCGGTCGAGCGCGTACAGCTCGACTACCAGACCCGATGAGCGGGACCGTGCGGCACGGCGAGCGCGCGCGCACGTAGCACTCCCGCACAGCGTGCGATTTCTGCAGGTCGCGGTGCAGGATCTGCAGCCAACAACCCAGTCATCTCGCGAAAATATTGCCCGGGGGTGGGCCGTCGAACGGCATCGGAATTGCCAAACGACGGACCTGGCCGCTTCGGTGGCCTCAACGATCGGAGAACCTGATGATTCGTAGCTTGAAACGCACCGCATTCTTCACGGCCTTCACCATGCTCGCGGGTACCGCAGCGGTGAGCGCCCAGCCTGGCGATCGCGATCGCCGCCCGCGGCAGCCTCCGGTCGTCGTGCGTCCGCCCGTCGTCAATCCCCCGGGCGTGCGTCCGCCGGTCGTGGTGCAGCCGACCCCGACGCCGCCGGTCATCAACGTGCCGACCGTCGCGCCGCCGCCGCCGCGCCAGGAGCGCCGTGGCCGCGGCAGGCGCGGGATGGTGTACGTCGAGGGACGCTGGGACTGGAACAATGGCAACTGGCAGTGGCAAGCCGGCCGCTGGGAGCGCGAGCGTCCGGGCAAGCGCTGGCAGCCGGGCCGCTGGGAGCAGCGCGGCAACCAGTACGAGTGGAACGCCGACCTGTGGATCGATCTGCCGCAGTATCCGACCGCGGCGCCGCCCGCGCCTCGCGCCGAGCGCCAGGGTCGCGGCCGCCGCGGCATGGTGTGGGTCGAGGGACGCTGGGACTGGCAGAACGGCAACTGGGAGTGGCAGTCGGGCCGCTGGGAGCGCGAGCAGCGCGGCAAGCGCTGGCGTCGCGGCGAGTGGGCGCAGCGCGGCGATCGCTGGGAGTGGAACCAGGACGGCTGGGAGGACGCGCCGATGTTCCCGACCAGCGCGCCGCCCGCGCCGCAGAACGACAACCGCGGTCGCGAACGTCGCGGCCACGTGTGGATCGACGGTCACTGGGACTGGCAGAACGGCAACTGGACCTGGACCTCGGGTCGCTGGGAGAAGCAGCAGCGTGGCAAGCGCTGGCGCCGCGGCGAGTGGGCGCAGCGCGGCGATCGCTGGGAGTGGAGCCAGGATCAGTGGGAGGACGCGCCGCTGGTTCCGACCGCGCCGCCGCCCGCGCCGATCGTCGAGGCGATGCAGCCGCCGCGCAACGGTTACGTCTGGATCGCCGGCAACTACGAGTGGCGCGACGGCAACTACGCCTGGGTCGCGGGCCACTGGGAGCGCCAGAAGGCCGGCAAGCAGTGGTTCGGCGGGCAGTGGCAGATCCAGGGCGATCACTACGTCTGGATCCAGGGTCGCTGGCAGTAGC
>JAYTAJ010001337.1:0-2297 GCA_043737575.1 Myxococcales bacterium
CACGGCCGCCCCGTGCTCCTGCGCATCGGCACCAGCGAGATCGCCCGCCGCTTCGGCCGCACGTGATCGCGCGGCGCGTCGTCGTGATCGTCGGGCCGACCGGCGCGGGCAAGACCGCCCTCGCGCTCGCCCTCGCCGAGGCGTCGGGCGGCGAGATCGTCAGCGCCGACTCGCAGCAGGTCTACGTCGGCATGGACGTCGGGACCGGCAAGGCCAGCGCGGCGGAGCGCGCCCGGGTCCGCCACCACCTGCTCGACGTCGCGACGCCCGCCGACGACATGACCGCGGCGCGCTTCGCCGCGCTGGCCGACGCCGCGCTCGCCGCGCTCGCGGCGCGCCGCGTCCCCGCGATCGTGTGCGGCGGCACCGGCCTCTATGTCCGCGCGCTGCTGTACGGCCTGTTCGAGGGTCCGCCCGCCGATCCGGCGATCCGCGCGCGCCTCGACGCCCAGCCGCTCGACCAGCTCCACGCCGCGCTCCACGCGATCGATCCCGACAGCGCCGCGCGGATCGATCGCCACGATCGCAAGCGCCTGGTCCGCGCCCTCGAGGTCGAGGCCGCGACCGGCGTCACGATGTCCGAGCACCACCGCCGCCACGATCATCGCACCGTGCCCGCGCGCTACCCGCACCGCTTGATCGGCCTCGCGCCGCCGCGCGACGCGCTCTACCGCGCGATCGACGCCCGGGTCGACGCCATGATCGCGGCCGGGCTCCTCGACGAGGTCCGCGCCCTGCGCGCCGCCGGCTTCGCGCCGCCGCTGCGATCGCAGCAGGCGATCGGCTACGCCGAGCTCCACGGTCACGTCGACGGAAGGTTGGACCTCTCGCGCGCGATCGAGCTGGTGAAAAGGAATTCACGCCGTTATGCCCGCCGCCAGCTGTCCTGGTACCGCAGCCAGGACGCGGTCGAGTGGGCGACGCGCCCCGACCAGGTTGACCTCGCCGCGCTGTCGGCGTATCTGACCGAGCCCGCACCATGAGCGACATCGCCTCCGACCGCCAGGTGCTCGAGTTCGAGCGACCCATCATCGACCTCGAGCGCAAGATCGCCGAGCTGCGCGGCCTGTCGACGCCGACCGTCGACTTCTCGAGCGAGATCCGCAAGCTCGAGGTCAAGGCGCGCAAGCTGCAGAAGGAAGTGTTCGCCGAGCTGTCGGCGCAGCAGAAGGTGCAGCTGTCGCGGCACCCGACGCGCCCGCTCACGCTCGACTACGTGCGCCTGCTCACCGAGGACTTCGTCGAGCTGCACGGCGACCGCAGCTTCCACGACGATCCCTCGATCGTCGGCGGCATGGCGCGGTTCGACGCGTGGGAGGTGCTCGTCCTCGGCAACCAGAAGGGCAAGAACACCAAGGACAACATGCACCGGAACTTCGGCATGGCGCGGCCCGAGGGCTACCGCAAGGCCACCCGGCTCATGCGCCTGGCGTCGCGGTTCCGCCGGCCGATCCTGTGCTTCATCGACACCCCCGGCGCGTACCCCGGCCTCGGCGCCGAGGAGCGCGGCCAGGCCGAGGCGATCGCAAAGTCGCTGCAGGTGATGGCGAGCCTCGCGTGTCCGATCATCTCGATCGTGATCGGGGAGGGCGGCTCCGGCGGCGCGCTCGCGCTCGGCGTCGCCGATCGCATCCTGATGCTCGAGTACTCGATCTACTCCGTCATCTCGCCCGAGGGCTGCGCGTCGATCTTGTGGCGCGACCCGTCGAAGGTCCCCGAGGCCGCGGCCCAGCTCAAGCTGACCGCGCCCGATCTGGTGTCGCTCGGCGTCTGCGACGAGATCATCCCCGAGGCGCCGGGCGGCGCCCACCGCGACGCCGCCGTCACCGCCGCCAAGATCCGCATCGCCCTGAAGCGCCACCTGCGCGCGCTGTCCCAGCTCAGCCCCGACGAGCTGGTCGAGCAGCGCTACCGGAAGTTCCGCGCCATGGGTAAGTTCTTGGACGCACCGACGTAGTGACGGGGGGACCGGCTGCGGTGCCCTCCCGCGGCGTTGCTGGGCCCCTCCCTCGTCCTCACGTACAGGAAAGTACGCTGCGGCGAGGGGCCCTCCCAGGCCTTGCGGGCGGGCATCCTCGCTCGGTCCTGCCAGACCTCGTTGCAAAATTCGCGCGCTGCAAAAACGCGGCGTAGCGTGGATGGCATGCGCTGCGGAGTCGTGATCGCGATCGCCGCGCTGGCCGGGCCGGCGGCGGCCGACGATCGTTGCCACGCCGAGCTCGATGCCCGCGGCGTCGACTGGAAGCCCGCGACCAAGAGCGGCATCGCCGACGCGGTCACGGTGCGCGGTCGGCTCG
>JAYTAJ010001338.1:0-5315 GCA_043737575.1 Myxococcales bacterium
CGACGACGGCGTCAAGCTGACCCAGGCGGGCGTCGCGTTCGGCACGCCGATCTACATGTCGCCGGAGCAGGCGATCGGCAACCCGCTCGACGGCCGCTCCGATCTCTACGCGGCATCGGTGATGGGCTTCGAGATGATCTGCGGGCGGCCGCCGTTCTACTCGGACGACAAGCTCGAGATCCTGTCGATGCACACGACGCGGCCGCCGCCGGCGATGGCGGAGCTGCTGTCGGGCGTGGTCGGACGCCCGACGTCGGTGCCGCCCGCGGTCGAGGCGCTGTTCGCGCGCGGCCTCACCAAGCGACGCGAGGATCGCTATCCGGACGCGGCGACGTTCATCGCAGCGATCGATCAGATCCTCGAGCAGCTCGGGGGCCCGGCCCGGCCGCTGACCGGCGCCCACGGCAAGGCGGCGCCGGTCGCGGCGCCGCGGCCGATGTCGACGGGCGCCGAGCCGCTGATCGACATGTTCGCGGTGCCGGCCCAGCACTCGCAGCGGGTGTCGCTGGCGCCGCACCGTGGTCGGCCGCCGCGCGCGGCGCTGGCCGCGCTGGTGCTGGTCGCCGCGGCAGCGATCGGCATCCTCGGCGCGCTGGCGCTGCGCTCGCCGAAGTCGGGCGCCGAGCTGCCCCGCGGATCGGCGCCGCCGCCCGACACCGTCGCGGGCAAGGCCGCGGCGCAGCTCGATCGCGGCGATCCGGCGGGCGCGGTGAAGGCGATCGAGGCGGCGAAGAAGACCACCGCGACCGATCCCGACGCCCAGCTCCAGCTCGGCCACGCCTACGCGGCGCAGCGCAAGAACACCGACGCGATCGCGGCGTACCAGCGCGCGGTCGAGCTCGACGTCACCCGCGGCACCGACACCAGCATGCGCGCGGCGCTGGCGACGTTCGCCACCGACACCGACGTCACCGCCGCGGTCGCCGCGCTGGCGTTCCTCGCGACCAAGCTGCACGACGACGCGGCGACGGCGCAGCTCCTCGCGCTGGCGAGCGGTGAGGATCTGGCGCGTCGCGCCGCCGCGATCCCGGTGGTCACCAAGCTGGGCTGGGGCGATCGGGTCGACTGGCTGACGAGCTACGCGCTCGATCTGCAGCAGGGCGAGCTGTGCGCTCACCGCAAGGGCGCGGTCGCGAAGCTGCGCGCGCTCGGCGACGTCCGCGCGGTGCCGGCGCTCGAGGCGTCGCTGGTGCGGCTCGGCAAGGTCGGCAAGTGGAAGGGCAAGAACGTCAACGACTGTCTGGTCGACGACGCCCGCGCCGCGATGACGTACCTGCAGGGACTGCCGACGCGATGACGGTGCGCGGGCGCGCCGTCGCCTGCGCGATCGCGGCGCTGGTCGGGCTCGGCGTCGCCCGCACCGCGCGGGCCGATGACGCGCCGCCATCGGACCAGCGGCTGGTCGTGGTCGGGCTCGCGCTGGCGCTGCCGACCTACTTCCTCGGCACCGTGCTCCACGAGGGCAGCCACGCCGCCGCCGCCAAGCTGGTCGGCGGTGACGTCGTCGAGTTTCGCCCGTGGCCGGGACGGTCGCGGCGGTCGGGCGCGTTCCAGCTCGGCCTCACCCGCGTGACCGGGCTGCGCGGCCGCGGCGATCGGCTGTTCTTCTACCTCGCGCCCAAGCTCGCCGATCTGGTGCTGCTCGGCGGCTACGTCGCGTACTACGAGTCGAGCGCGTACCCGCGCGGCTCGTACCGCCAGCTGGTGCTGACCGTCCTCGCGACCGGCTTCTGGGTCGACTTCGCGAAGGACACGTTCCTGTGGAGCCCGCACAACGACCTGGTGAAGACGATGAACCTGGTCGGCGCCACCGACGAGCTGCGGCGGTTTCCGATCCGCCTCGGCTTCGCCGCCGCGTCGGCCGGGCTCGGCTATCTGGTGTGGCGCGGCCACGACCGCCTGTTCGCGAGCAACGACCCCACGACCGCGCCGCCGCTGGTGCTGCCGCTCGCGAGCGGATCGTTCTAGCGTTCGATCGGGTTGCGGAAGTTGGGATCGACGATGAAGTCGTGCTCGAGGACCTCGAGGCGGCTGACCTTGACGAAGGCGTCGAGGATCACGATCCGCTTCCAGAACTCGTGGTTGGGCGGCGGCGGCGGCGGCGGCGGGTTGATGCGCGCGGCGCGGAGGTCGAGGCCGTTGCCGAGGATGGTGCGCGGCGCGCGGGTCTCGTTGAGGAACTTGTCGAGGAACTCGGCGCGCGCCTCGTCCTTGTCGAGCTTGACCAGGACCACCGCGGGGTTGGACGCCGACACGACCACGGCGTAGACGTTGTCCTTGTCGTCGCGCTGGATGCTGGCGCTGGCGGCGTCGTCGCCGTTCTCCTTGTCGATCGCGTACCACTCCTCGAGCGACGCGACGATCACCTTGCGATCGCGCTGATCGCCGCCGACGATCGCGGTCGGCTCGCTCAGGAACCCCACCCGTGCCTTGGACGCGGACTCAGACACTCGTCGGATCAGCTTCTCGAACATGACGCTCTCCTGCGTGGGCTCTCTCGACTCTGCGCGGCGTTCACTCGAACACCACGACGTGACGCAACCAGGACGCCGGATCCTGCCGGATCTTCGCAGCCCGGATCCGCGCGACCGCCGCCGCCACCGGCTCGCCCGCGGCGATGGCGTCGCCGAGCTGCGCGAACACCACGTCGGCCTCGGCGTCGGGCACCGGCACCAGCGCGGCGACGACGGTCGCAGCGCCCGCCTCGAGGAACGCCCGCGGCAGGCTCCAGTGCAGCTGCTCGTAGCGCGCCGACTGGCCGGCGTCGCAATCGGCGAGGAGCACGACCGGCGCGCGCGGCAGCGACCACGCGGCGACCCGCTCGGCGGTGGCGGCCCAACCGCCCGGGCCGTCGGCGAGCGCCAGCACCGGCGCATCGGAGTCGGCGCCGCGGATGGTGTGGGCGTGGATCTCGAGCAGCGTGGCGTCGCGAGCCGCGGCGGCGACGCGGGTGACGGTGGCGGCATCGCCGCGCAGCACCTCGGCGTCGGGCGCCGTCGCGACGTGGGCGCCGAGCGGCGCGAGGCCGAGCGCCGCGGGGGTGCGGGGCTCGACGACGATCACCCGATGCGCGGCGCCGGTCGGCGCGGCGGCGGCGCCGGAGCCGAACCGCCATGGCAGCGCGGGGTCGAGGCCGAGATCGGCGCCGAGCCACGGCGGCAGCGCGACGACGTCGAGCTGGGCGCAGCCGCGCACCGCGTCGGTGATCGCGGGTGGCAGCGGCTGGCCATCGCCGACCGAACGATCGGCCTGGTAGGCGCCGACCAGCGCGCCGCTCGGATCGATCGCGACCGCGACGAACTGGTGATCCTCGGACGCGAGCACGATCGCGCAGCGCGACGGCGGCGGCGCGCCGCTCCAGCGCGCGACGTCGGCGACGACCGCGGCCCAGCGCGCGGCGCGGCCGGCCTCGATCGCGAGGACGCCGGTCGCGAGCTGCGCGACCTGCGGTCGGCCGGGCTCGTCGAGGCGATCCTCGGTCGACGCCGCGATCGCGCGCAGCCGGCCGGGCGCGTCGGGATCGGTGCCGAGCCGGGCCCGGGCCTCGAGGTACGCGGCGTAGCGCGCCTCCTGCGCATCGATCGGCGTGATCGTCGCGAGCTCGGCGAGCAGCGCGTCGACCGGGCGGACCGGCTCGCCCGCGCGCGCCAGATCGACCTCGAACAGCAGCTCGAGCAGCGTGCTGGTGCCACACGCCGGTCGCGCGGCGAGGCGACGCCGCGCCTCGGCGAGGCGGTGGCGATCGAACGCGATCTCGGCGGACACCGTCGCCGCGAGGCGCGCGGCGTCGCACTGCTCGGCCGACAGCGCGTACTCGTCGTAGTGCGCGATCGCCAGCGCCGCGGCGCCGCGGATCCGCTCGGCGTTGCCGGCGAGGTACAGCGCGCGCCACCGCAGGCTCCACTCGCCGGTCGTCGCGCCGAGCCGCAGGACCTCGGCGGTCGCGGCCGCGGTGGCCGGAGCGCGGTAGCGCGAGAACTCGATCGTCGCGCGCTGCTGGGCGACGCGCTGACACGGAAAGTCGGGGAGCGTCCGCGCCGCGCACGCCTGCTCGAGCGGCACCAGCCGGGCCTCGGCGTCGTCGCGGCGACCGGCGGCGTCGGCGGCCTGGATCGCGACGACCTCGTAGAACGCGATCAGCGCGGCGTCGCCGCTGCGCGCGACGGTGACGGCGGCCTCGGGTGCGTCGGCGAGGCGGTTGGCGAACAGCACCGCGCCGACGATCAGCGCGTCGGCCCGGGCCCGGCGCGCCGCGGCGAGCCAGGTCGGCCAGGCGTCGTCGCCGGCGATCGCGCCCGCGGTGATCCACGCGACGTAGGTCGCGACCAGCGCCGGCGGCGCGGTGGTCGGCCGCGCGGCGTCGAGGCGCGCGACCAGGCCGTCACCCGCGAGACCGTCGAGCGCCGCGGCCAGTGGCCGCAGCTCGGCGAGGCGCGCCGCGGTGGTCGCGACCCGGATCGCGTCGTCGAGCCGGAGCCGGGCGCGGCCGGGGAACTGTCGCGCCAGCGGCGCCGGGATCGGCGGCCCGCCCGCGACCATCGTCGCGCCGGCCTCGACGACGCGGCGGTAGCCGTCGCGCATCGCGACCAGCGGCGCCCGCGCCGACGCCGCGCGCTGCGCCGCCTCGGTCGCCCACGGCGGATCGAGGGCGCCGACCCGCTCGAACGCCACCGCCGCGGCGAGGCCGAGGCCGAGCTCGCGCAGCGCGAGGCCGCGGTTCCACAGCGCGACCGCGTGCTCGGGATCGATCGCGAGCGCGCGATCGGCGAGCTCGAGCGCGGTCGCCGGATCGCGGCGCAGCACCGCGAGCCCCGCGCGATCGGCGTCGAGCGCGGCGCCGTCGCCGCACTGATCGTACTGCCGCTGCGCGCTCACCAGCTCGCCACGCAGCACGTAGGTCGCGGCGATGCCCGCGCAGTCGCCGGCCTCGGTGAGCTGCGCGATCACCCGCGGCTCGATCCGCTCGCCCTGCGGCACCGACGGATCGACGCCGCGCATGGTGTCGTAGCGGCGGTACGCCGCGGCCCGCTGCCAGGCCAGCCGGGTCTCGATCGATCGCGTCGGCGCCAGCGTCAGCGCGAGCGATGGCGGCGGCGGCGGCGCCCGCTTGGTCGTCGACCGCAGCGTCACCACCGCCGCCGCCGCCGCCGCGACCCCGATCATCGCCAGGCCGGGCCGCAGCCACGCGCGCCGCCCCCGCGCGCGCTCGATCGACACCACCGGCCGATCGGCGGCGGCGCGCAGCGTGTCCTCGTGATCGCGGAGCTGGACCTCACCGTGGAGCTCGGCCTGGCACGCCGCGCAGCTCGCGAGGT
>JAYTAJ010001339.1:0-12226 GCA_043737575.1 Myxococcales bacterium
ATCTGCCCCGCGGGGAGCGCGACCCAGTCGATCGCGCCCTGCACGACGGACCGATCGAGCCAGCCCGCGTCGACCACCAGATCGGCGGTCACGCCGAGGATGATGCCGACCGCGACGCCGATGAACATCGCGACGTGAGGCCGCGGCGGCGGTGCGGCGGTGGTGGCAGGCGGCAGCGGTTCCATGGCGCGACAGTAGCTGAATCCACCGCGCGGGACTCGAAGAGGTCCCGCGCCGAAAAAACGCACGGGCGCCGATTGCTCGGCGCCCGCTTGTCACGTGTCCCGGACCCAGCTTTGGGATCCTCGCTACGCTCGAAGCTTCAGTCAGCCGCGCAGCGGTCGAACGTGAAGGTCTCGCAGGTGCAGCCCGACTGGCCCATCGTGCAGGCCTCGCCCGACGGGTTGGTGCAGTTCTGACCCGAGTAGATCGCGCCGCAGTCGCCGCGGCCAAGGCACTGGGTCTCGGTGTTGATCACCGCGCAGGTCGGCGCCGCGGTGCAGCTCTCGAGCGCGGCGCACGCGCCGGTCCAGCAGCCCTCGAGGATCAGCGGCACCTGGCCCGCGGGGCAGGTCGGCGCGCCGAACGCGCAGGTGATCTCGCCAGCGCACGACGGCACCGGGTCGGGGATGGGCGCGCCCGGGATGCAGGTCGAGCGGGTCGTGTCGCAGTGCTGATCCGCGGGGCAGTCGGCGTCGCTGGTGCAGACCGAGCTCTCCTCGCAGCGGCCGTCGAGGCAGAAGCAGCCCGCCGCGCAGGTCGAGTCGTCGACGCACGCGGGCGGCTGCTCGGGCACGCAGCTGCCGTCGGCGGCGCACACGGTGCCGAACGGGCAGCCGGTCTCGAAGCACGACGAGCCGCAGGTGCGGGTCTCGGTGCCGACCGGCACGCACGAGCTGGAGCAGTCGCACTCGAAGCCGTAGCCGCAGTCGGTGTCGGTCGCGCAGAAGCCGGCTTCGGCGCAGGTGCCGACCGCGTCGTCGCAGTAGCAACCCGACGCGCACTGGTTGTCGCTCGCGCAGTTGAAGCCGTCACCGCCACCCGCGACGCAGGTCGCGTTGCCCCAGTCGTCCTCACCCGCGAACGACCCGGGCGGGCAGTCCCAGCTGTTGTCGTCCTCGCCGAAGTAGAGGGTACAACCGGCGGACAGCGAGACGGCCATCATCAGGCCGAGACAGGCGAGCAGCTTCTTCATGGTGACGTTCTCCGAGGGGTAGCGGTGAGGGAGCGATGCGGGCGACGAGCAACCGACGGGCGCAACCAGAGCAGGTGTCGTGCCACTCTGGCAACGGGATCAACTCTTCGAAATCGTGACGATCCTGGGTGATCGAACCGACGAGGATTCCCCAGGTGCGGCCGATCCACGACACAAACGTCCGGGAATCTGACTGGAAGCGAGGTAGCGCACGGGTTCCGGACCCGGTTCGGATGGACGCGTCAAAACCGCTCCGGATCTGCGTCAACGTTCGTCCACGATCGGGTGTAGCAATTCGTTCACAGTCGACCGGGGCATTCCGTCCACACCTACATGAGGGCAGCCGTGACCGCCGCTACGACGGCTCGTCGACCGCGATGATGGTCTCGCGGAGCGTCGCGCGCGCGTGGAACCCGAGCTCGCGCTGGGCCCGGCTGCCGTCGACCATGCAGACGTAGCGGATGAAGTCGAACTCGGCGACCGGGTAGCTCGACAGCCCGAGGCGGAACGCGAACGACCACAGCGGCTTCGCGAGCGGGTGCGGGATCGGCAAGGTGCGGCGACCCAGCTCGCGCAGGATCACCGACAGCGGGACCTCGCCTGGCCCGACGACGTTGTAGATGCCGCGCGCGCCCGGGGTCAGCGCCGCGACGACGACCTCGGCGACGTCGCGCTCGTGGATCACCTGCACCATCGGATCGAAGCCGAGGAGCGTCGGCACCGGATCGAGTCGCAGGTAGTTCGACGGCGCGTTGTGGACCGTGCCGAGGATGTGGACCGGACGCAGGATCACGGTCTCGATCTCGCGGGCCTTCCAGAAGAAGGTCGACGCCAGGTGATCGATCTCGACGAGGTCGCGCATCTGCGGGAAGCGCTGAGCCGCGAGCAGCGGCGCCTCCTCGGTCAAGAACTGCGGGTTGTCGGGGCGCGGCCCGTAGACGTTCGCCGACGACAGCACCACGACCTTCGGCACCGCGTAGGTCTGGCAGTACTCGAGCAGCTTCATCGTGCCCGCGACGTTCCACGAGTACAGCTCGGCGGCCGACGCCCGCGGATCATGCATCACGCCCATGTGGACCAGGCAGTCGATGTCGCCGGCGCGGAACACGTCGCGCGCCTTCTTGCTGCGCAGATCGACGCGGTGGTGCGCGATGTCCTTGGGTCGCTCGGGGAAGTCGCGGCGATCGAGGCCCTCGATCACGAAGCGCGGATCGCGGTGCAGGCGGCGCGCGACCACGCGGCCGAGCCGCCCCGCGATGCCGGTGACGACGATCTTGCGGCGGCGCCACGCGGGCTGCTCACCAGAAGACATGCTTCCGCTCCTGCAGCCCGAGGTGGATCATCGACTCGATGCGGCGCTTCACCGCCGTCACCTTGTCGGTCAGCGCGTCGTCGTCGTCGTCGGGATCGCCGGTGAACTCCATCGGCTCGCCGAAGTACAGGCGGTACTTCACCGGCAGCGGGATCAGCGGCACGAACGGCGGGTACGGCACCAGCGGGAACGACGGCGCGCCGAACAACCGCGCCAGCGCCTTCACGTTGATCGCGGGCGCCTGCTCCTCGGCGCCGATCACCGCGACCGGGACGATCGGCGTGCCGGTCGCGAGCGCGAGCCGCATGAAGCCGAGGCCGAAGGTCTCGAGCTGGTAGCGGCGCGAGAACGGCTTGGAGATGCCGCGCGCACCCTCGGGGAACACCAGGATCGCCTCGTCCTGGTCGAGCAGGTGCTTGCAGTTCTCGGGCGTGCCGATGATCTGGCCCCAGCGCGCGAGCAGGTAGCTCATGAACGGCACCGTCGGCACGAAGTGCTCGACCATCGATCGCACCAGGCGCGGCTGCGGCGGCTCGAGGAAGCACGCCGAGCCGATCACCAGGCCGTCGTAGGGCAGCTGGCCCGAGTGGTTGGCGACGAACAGCACCCGGCCCGCAGGCGGGATGTGCTCGACGCCGTGGGCCTCGGCGCGGAAGTAGACCCGGTAGAGCCAGCCGGCGAGGCGGGCCGCGGTCTCGACGTGCTCGCGGCCGAGGCCAAACGCGTCGTAGCCGTACTCGTTGCCGCGGATCACGAGCGCCTTGGTCCGCGCGCCGATGTCATCGGGCTTGCGATCGCGCAGCGCGGGATCGATGCGGCGGCGGAGCCAATCGGCGACACCCATCGCTCGCAGCTTCCTCGCAGCGGCGAGCGCTGTCAAACCCCGCGGGGTGCGTGGTAGCGTCGACTGCGATGACCGAGGATTTCGTCGACGTCACCTGGCGGGGCCTCGAGGTGGTGAAGCAGGCGCGGCTGCGCGGCACCGGCGCACGGTCGGCGTACCTCGAGCACGCCACGCCGATGCCGACCGGCAGCCAGCTCACGCTCCGCACCGCCGACGGCCCCGAGCTCGCCGCGGTCGTCGCGCGGGTCCAGGAGCAGATCGGCGGCCGCACCGAGCCGCCCGGCATGGAGCTGACGATCGAGGCCAGCGGCGCAGCGGCGTCGTGGTGGCTGGTCCGCGTCGAGGCCCACGCCGCGAGCCTCGACGAGGCCGCCGTCGCCCAGGCCACGGCCGCGCAGGTCGCGCAGTCGGCGCGGATCCGCGCGTCGGCGCGCGAGACGGTCTCGATGCCGATCGCGGCGATCCCGCACAGCGAGCCGCCGGTGATGCCGGTCGCGCCGATCGAGACCGCGCCGACCCGGCCCAGCAGCCGCGCCACTGCGGTGACGATCCCGCCGCCGATCCACGTGCAGATCGGCCATCCGCCGCGGATCGTCGACGACGGCCGCCGGACCGACCTGATGATCTCGGTCGACGCGATCGAGGCCGCCGAGGCCGCCGAGGCCGGCGACGCGATCCCGACCGGCATCGACGACTCGGTCGATCCGCCCGGCGACGGCATCCTCGACGACGGTCGCCGCACCATGATCATGCCTGCGGTCGATATCGCCGCGATCGTCGAGGCCGGGGCGCGGCCCGATCCGGAGCCGACCGACGACGGCGGCGACAAGCGCGCCAAGGCCAAGGGCAAGCGGCGCCGGGGGAGATGACATGGCCGACGAACCCGGGCCCGCGCCCAAGATCCAGGTGCAGATCGACGACGAGACCGCGCAGGGCGCCTACGCGAACCTCGTGCTCATCAACCACACCGAGAGCGAGTTCGTCCTCGACTTCGCGTTCCTGCAGCCGGTCGGCGGCCGCGCCAAGGTCCGGGCTCGCGTGATCTCGTCGCCGCGTCACACCAAGCGGCTGATCGCGGCGCTGCAGAAGAACCTCGATCGGTTCGAGGAGCGGTTCGGCGTGGTCGACCCCGGCGATCCCAGCGACGACGAGCCGCACCTTCACTGACCCGCGATCACGACTCGGGGCGAGTTGGTCAACAGGTCTGACCGGTGAGGAACCAGCAGCGCGCGACCGGCGACGTCTTGAAGAAGTCGAGCAGCAACGCGCCGACCTTGGCGACGCCGCTCGCGCTCGGATGGGTGCCGTCGGCCTGTAGATCGGCGCGCTGGTAGGTCAGTCCGTCGGCGCGCGCGGTGGTGCCGTTGGCCCACAGATCGGGGCCCCAGCCCAGCCACGGCGTGGTCGCGAAGGCGAGATCGCCCGCGCGAGGGTCGATCGCGCCGCTGGCGGCCTGCTCGATCTGCGCCGCGATGAGCCACTTCACGGCGAAGCCGGTCTCGTAGGCGTGCGGCTCGGGGTTGAGCGGCGTGGTCGCGTAGCCCGCGTAGCTGCGGTTCGAGATCACCACGAGCTGCAGGTTGGGATAGCGCTGGCGCGCGATGCGCACGATGTTGCCCAGCGCCTGCTCGACGGCGAACGCGTGCGATCCCACGGCCGGCAGTGCGATCGTCGGCTGCGAGTTGGCGCACTTCAGCCAGATGATCTGGACCTGACGCTCGCTGAAGCCTTGGTTGACGAGGATGGTGCCGACCCGATCCCAGTTGGGGTCGGTGGCGTCGTCCCAGGTCGCGCAGTTCTGGCCGCCGAGCGCGCCGTTGACGATCGCGAGCCGGGTGCGATCGACCGCGGGATCGGCGAGCGCCTGCGCGGTGAACGTGCCGGGGCTGCATGGCGGCGCGCCGCTCCCCGAGCACCACTCCTGCGTGACGTTCGACATGCCGATCGACAGGAGGACGTAGCGGCCGGTCGGCGACGGTGCGCCGCCGAGATCGCGCGGCACCACCAGCGCGGCGTGGGCCTGGCCGGCGGCGAGATGCGCCGCCGGGAGCTGGTTGCCGCCGGGGTACAGGCCGCCGGCATACCCCTTGTACGTATCGGGTGAGAGGTCGCTCACCGGGATCGTCGGGATCGCGTAGTCGACCGGCGCGCGCGCGTCGATCGGATCGAGGGCGTCGATCGGATCGGGTGCATCGACCACGACGGCGGCCGGGTCGTCCTTGCAGGCGGCGACCACGATCAGGCAGAAGGCGAAGCGGTTCATGGATCCCCCGACCCGCCGCGCGGCGAAGAGTTAGACGCATGCTAGCGTCGACGTGCCTCGATGGTACGTCCGGCCGCGCTCGATTGGATCCTCCCGCCCGCGGTCCGACCCGGTGACCTCGTCGGGGTGTGCGCGCCGTCGGCGGCGATCGTGCCCGAGCGGTTCGCGCGCGGCCTCGCGGCCCTGGCGCCGCACCTGCGCCTGCATGTCCCCGACGGGCTCACCACCGCGCGCGGCGCGTACCTGGCCGGCGACGATCGCCGCCGCGCCGACGAGCTGACCGCGCTGCTGATCGATCCCGACGTCCGCGCGATCCTGCTGGCGCGCGGCGGCTACGGGCTGACGCGGATCCTGACGCACGTCGATCCGGCGCTGCTGGCGCGCGATCCCAAGCCGATCGTCGGGTTCTCCGACGCGACCGCGCTCCTGGCGTGGGCGGCCGGCGTCGCGGTGCGATCGATCCACGGCCCGGTGGTGAGCCAGCTCGGCGATCTGCCGGCCGACGACGTCGCGGCGCTGGTCGCGATGCTGACCGATCGCCGCCCGCTCGGACGGATCGAGGCGCCGCTCCAGCCGCTCACCAACGCCGCGCCGCTGGCGGGCGCGATCGTGCCGGCCAACCTCAAGATGCTCGCGCACCTGATCGGCACGCCGTGGCAGCTCGACCTCGCCGACGCGGTGGTCCTGGTCGAGGAGGTCGGCGAGAAGCCGTACGCGCTCGATCGCGATCTGACCCAGCTCGAGCTCGCGGGTCAGCTGCGCGGGGTGCGCGGCGTGGTGGTCGGCGATCTGGTGCGGTGCAGCGACGACGATCCCGCGGCCGCGCGGGCCGTGATCGCCGAGCGGCTCACCGCCTTCGGGCTGTCGTCGTGGTGGGGCGCGCCGGTCGGCCACGGCCAGCGCAACCGCGCGCTGCCGTTCGGCGCGCGGGTCGAGATCGACGCCGACGGCGGCCTGGCGATCCTCGACGCCGCGGTCCGCTGATCGCGCGGACACCCGTCGCGGCGAAAGTTTGGATCGGCCGCGGCGTTGATGCGTACGGACCGCGATGCTCACCCGCTCGCTCGTCACTGTCCTCGCGATCGGGGCGCTCGCCGCCGCCGCCGCGCCCGCTGCCGCCGACTGCTGGGACGACGAGTGTCGCGACGCCCGCGCGAGGTCGTGGTCGAAGCCGCGGTTCGAGGGCGGCTTCGGGCTCCTCGCCGGGACCTACCGCGTGTCGACGGTGAGCGGCGCGGCGGTCGGCATGCACGTCGACGGCGGCGTCCGCATGGGCCGCCTCGCCATCCTCGGTGAGTACGCCTTCCTGTCGATCGGCGAGAACGCGTACGACGACACCGATCCGATCCAGGGCGTGCTCCACCGCGGCGGCGTCAACGCGCGCTACTCGGTCGCGACCATCGGCGGGCGCGACCTCCCGATCCGCGGCGACTTCTGGGTCGAGGGCGGCATCGGCACCGAGCTGGTGCAGTGGAACGGCGGCGGCGAGCTGTCGCGCCGCGATCTCGCCTTTGGCTTCGGCGGTCAGATGACCGCGCGCATCGGCAAGAAGAAGCCGAGCTACCTCGGCTTCTACTACGCGTTCCGCGGCCTGGTCGCGCGCGATCCGTTCCCGGGCAAGCAGATGCCGACGTGTGCTGGACCGTGCGACACGCCGACCGGACCGTCGAGCTGGGACACCGCGGCGTTCTTCAACTTCGGCGTCGTCTTCTCGCGCTGAGCGAGCGATCCGGCGCTCACCGTGCGCGAGCGCTCGGTCATTCGGCGCGTTAGCGGGCAAAAAAAAACGCTGCACCGGGGGGACGGTGCAGCGCGAGCGCAGATCACAACACGTTACTGGTTGCCTCAGGTGGGAGGGGGGATGCCGTCAAGGCTATGAGGGAGGACCAAGCCGGCGCCACCGAGTCGAAATTTTCACGTGTCGTGTCGCGCGTCTAAAAGGGGAGGGTTCCTTCTGGAGGGATTGGAGAGGAGTGAGTTGGTTCGTGCATGGATCCATGAGCAACACGCGCGCCAACCTCGTCGACGATTTGCCAGACCATCGTTCGCCAGGTTAGCGCGGGAGTGAACCGACCTCGTGAGCGGCGGTTGACAGCGGGGCCAGGCGAGTCGCCACACCGTGCGACGCGCTGGCATCAGCAACGTGATACCTGGAGCCTGCATGCGCGCCCTTGGCCTCGACGTCGGCTCGAAGACGATCGGTGTCGCCATTTCTGACGAGCTCGGGCTCGCCGCGCATCCCGATCACGTCATCGCGCGGCGTGGCACCGCCGCCGACGTCGCCACCGTGACCGCCTTGTGCCGCGACCGCGGGATCGGCGCCGTCGTGATCGGCATGCCGTTCGAGCTGTCGGGCGCGATCGGCCCGCGCGCCAAGCGGGTGAAGGTGCTGATCGACGCGCTGCGCGCCGCGCTGCCTGCGGCGCTGCCGATCCACGAGATCGACGAGCGCTTCACCACCGCCCAGGCCGAGCGGATCTTGATCGCGGGCGACGTGTCGCGGGCGCGCCGCAAGGACGTCATCGACAAGCAGGCGGCGGCGCTGATCCTCCAGGGCTGGCTCGACGCACGACCGCGCGCCGCGGAATAAGCAGGTCCGTCCGCGACTTGCTACAGTCGGCGCCGATGTCTCGCAGAACGTTCCGCAAGGCGCTGCTCGTCGTCCTCGGGACGTTGGTGGTGGGGCTGTGCGTCGCCGGGTACTTCGCGTACCGGATCTCGCAGTATCCGACCACGCGCCACGGCGGCCGCGGCAAGGAGATCCCGATCACGATCAAGCGCGGCATGACTTTCCCGCAGGTCACGCGGCTCCTGGTCGACAAGGGCGTGATCGATCATCCGTTCTACTTCCGCGTCTACGGCATGCGGCGCGGCGCGACCACCGCGGTGAAGCCGGGTGACTACCTGCTCGCCGACAACCTCCGGCCCCGCGACGTCCTCGACAAGCTGGTCGCGGGCGTGCCCGAGCGCACCGTCGAGGTCACGCTGCCCGAGGGCAAGCACATGCTGGAGTTCTTCCAGCTGCTCGAGGCGGCCGGGGTCGCCAAGGCGGTCGAGCTCGAGGCGCTCGCCCGCGATCCCGACTTCCTGTCGAAGCACGCGATCAGCGGCGACTCGATCGACGGCTTCCTCTATCCCGACACCTATCGCTTCGTGGTGCCGACGCCGCCGCGGAAGGTGCTCGAGCGGCTGATCAACGCCCACCGCGCGGTGTGGAACCAGATCACGCGCGAGCACGGCAAGACCCTCGGCAAGCTGAAGGATCGCCTGAAGTGGAGCGACCGCGACGTGCTGGTGCTGGCGTCGATCGTCGAGAAAGAGGCGGTCGAGCCGGCCGAGCGGCCGCGCATCGCCCAGGTGTTCGTCAACCGCCTGACCTCGCCGACCTTCCAGCCCAAGCGGCTCGAGACCGATCCGACGATCCGCTACGGCTGCCTGGTGCCGAAGCAGAAGAGCGCGGCGTGCAAGGCGTGGCTCGCGATGTGTCCGCCCGATCAGCCCGGCTGCGAGCGCCTGCATCGCGCCCAGCTCGACGACGTCGACAACCCGTACAACACGTATCGCCACGACGGCCTGCCGCCCGGCCCGATCGCCAACCCCGGCAAGGCGTCGATGCAGGCGGCGGCGAACCCCGACGGCTCCGACTTCTACTTCTTCGTCGCCCGCGACGCCCGCAACCACGTCTTCTCGAAGACGCTGGCCGATCACTCGAAGGCGGTCGATCGCTATCAGAAGTAGTGGGAGGATCTGTCGAGGGCTCACCGTCGCACGCATCACCACACCAGCGATTCCGGGGCTGTCCACGGGCTCGGTGATTGGCTCGGCCGCTGCAAAACGGCTGCGCCATGAACCAGTCGCTCACCACCGCGATCCTCCTCGGCTGCGCCGCGATGGCCAGCGCCGCCTGCACCAGCCTGCCCGAGGACGCCGACGTCGCGCTGCCCGGCCCCGGCGTGCCCGACTCGTTCGGCGACGATCCGTCGACGCCGCCCGCGCCCGTCGCTGCGCCCCACGACGTCGATGGCCAGCCCACCGTCGGTGACTTCGCGCCGCTCGCCACCGTCGGCAGCTACCAGCTGCAGTCGACCCTCGACGTCGAGGCCGCGACGCTGCTGCCGAGCACCGCGGACGACGCGGTGACGACGCTCGAGGGCCTGCGCGATCATCCGTCGCAGACGCTGTTCGCGCTGGCCGAGGCGGCGGGCGTGCCCGCGGTCGGCACGCTGCGCGACGCGCTGCCGTCGTCGCTCGAGTCGCGGCTCGACGGCTGGATCGACGACCACGTCCGCGGCGTCACGACCGGCGACGGCACGCTGGCGCAGGTGATCGACACCGTCGTCGGCATCTGCCGCGCCGATGTCGCCGAGGTCCGCCTCGGCTCGCAGCTGTCGATCGACGGCACCGGATCGCGCCACCGCCTCGACACCGTCGAGCTCGAGGTGATGGATCGCGCGCTCGCCTACGACGTCGCGGCGCTCGCGGCGATCGGCGCCGAGCTCGACGTCGCCGTGACCGCGCGGATCGCGCGCGACGGCAGCGACGCGACGCTCGCGGTCGACGGCCATCGCTTCGGCCTGCCGTACGGCGCGATCGCGTGGCGCGCCGCCAACGATCTGGTGACCGAGCGCTACGGCCGCGATCTGCGCGCGGTGCTCGGCGCGCAGATCGACTGCGCCGGGCTCGCGGCGTCGGTCGCCGACCGCTGCGTGCTCAGCGTGTGCGTCGGCCACGACAGCGACCTGCGCAGCATCTGCGAGGCCGGCCTCGATCGCGCAGTGACCGAGCTGCGCGCGCGCGCCCTGGCCGCGACGGTCGAGCCGATCGCGCTCGACGGCGGCACCGCCCGCCTGGTCGACGGCGTCCCCGCCGACGGCGCCGCGTCGGCGATCGAGGACGGCGCCTGGACCGCGCGCCTCGATCTCGGCCAGGGCCTGCGCCCCGTGGCCGCGACGTTCAGCGGCGCGCGCCGGTAGTCACGACGGCGGCGCGGTCGGCGCGACGACGACCTTCACGGTGTTGCGCACCTCGACCGTCCACGTCGAGCCGGTCGTCGCGCCCGCGGGGACGACCTCGCTGCGGCGATCGAGGCGGACCTCCTCGTCGACCCTCCGATCGGGCGCGCTCGCGAGGCCGCCGACCTCGATCGTGAACGTCCCGGTGTCGGGGACCTCGGCCTCGGCCAAGGCCGCGGTGCGCAAGGTCGCGTGGGTCGCGGTGTCGCGTCGCGTCCACGTCACCGCGAGCGGCATCGTCGCGTCGACCACCGCGGCGGCCGGCGGCGCGGTGAAGACGTGGAGGTCGGGGCCGTCGCTGCGCACGTCGTCGACCGAGTCGGCGCCGCTGACGACGTCGAGCAGGTAGATCTCGTGGTAGCCGGCCTGGCGACCGATCCACGCGCCGCCGTCGCGGGTGTCGAAGGTCAGCTGCACCGCGCCCGCGACGGTCGCGACGGTGACCGCGCCCATCGTGACCCGGACGTCGGCCTTCTCGACCGCGACGTGGAACGCGGTGTCGTAGTCGGCGGCGGCGCTGGCGTTGGGGAAGCGCGGCGTCGCGATCGCCGACGCCGTCACCTCCAGGGTCGACGTCCCGGTCCCCGGATCATCGCCGGGGAGGAAGGCGCCGCCTTCGCTGGCGCACGCGACACAACCGACGCCAGTGGCGAGCACGAGAGCACGAGTGAGCATCGAGCGGCTCCCATGGTACCCTCGGAGCCATGAGTCTGGTCGGTCAGATCGCCTCGTTGCAGAACTACGATACGTACAAAGAGCTGGCGTGGGAGGGATCGTTCGAGGACTACCTCGAACTGGTCAAGCGGCGTCCCGAGGTGACGCGCAACGCCTACCAGCGCCTCTACGACATGGTGCTGTCGCACGGCGTCGAGGAGTACATCGACAACAAGAAGAAGCTGGTCCGCTACAAATTTTTTAAAGACGACCAGCACGGCGGCAAGGACGCGATCTTCGGGCTCGACGTCCCGCTGATGCGCCTGATGAACGTGCTGAAGAGCGCGGCCCAGGGCTACGGCACCGAGCGCCGCATCATCCTCCTGCACGGGCCGGTTGGCTCGGCCAAGTCGACGATCGCGCGGCTCCTGAAGAAGGGCGTCGAGGAGTATTCGCGCACCACCGAGGGCGCGCTCTACACCTATTACTGGCAGCTCGACGGCGAGCTCGCCGCGCTGTCGGGCGGCAGCGAGCAGTTCCACTGCCCGATGCACGACGAGCCGCTCCGCCTCATCCCCCACGAGTGGCGGACCGAGACCTTCAAGAAGCTCGGCCTCGGTGGCCCCGAGTCGAAGACGCGCATCGAGGGCGAGGTCAATCCGGCGTGCCGGATGATCTTCAAGGAGCTGATGCGCCACCACCAGGGCAACTTCGAGAAGGTGATGAGCCACGTCCGGGTCCGCCGCCTGCTCCTGTCCGAGCAGGATCGCGTCGGCATTGGCACCTTCCAGCCCAAGGACGAGAAGAACCAGGACTCGACCGAGCTCACCGGCGACATCAACTATCGCAAGATCGCCGTGTTCGGCGTCGACAGCGATCCGCGCGCCTTCAACTTCGACGGCGAGTTCAACGTCGCCAACCGCGGCATCATCGAGTTCGTCGAGAT
>JAYTAJ010001340.1:0-12205 GCA_043737575.1 Myxococcales bacterium
GATCGCGAGCGAGACCAGCTGCAGCCAGGCGCCGCCGGGCGCGCTCCACAGCACGCGCTCGCGCTCGGCGAACGTCGGCGGTGGCTGCGGGATCGTCGGCCCGCCCGAGAGCTCGGCGCGCGCGAGCGCGGGCGTACACAACATGACGAGCGCGACGAGCGCGGTGGACCAGCGATGGGAGAGCTTCATGCCGCGAGCTTCAGCAACCGTCGTGCCCGCAGCGCCGCGCGCCCGCGCATCCCATCGACGATCTGTCCCGTGGGACGACGAGTGCGCATCCCATGAGACATGCGCGCGTCGACGCGTCCCACGCGTGCGCGCGGCGGCACGACGGTTGCTGTGCCCACGCCCATGCGCCATCCACCCATCGTGTCCTGTGTCGCCTTCACCCTGCTCGCCAGCGCCTGCACCGAGCCGATCGACGACGACTCGCTCGACGACACCACCCAGGCCATCATCGCGGGCAACCCGGCGAGCGCCGACGGCGGCTACGTCCTGCTCGATCTGCCGTCGGGGATCTGCAGCGGCACGATGATCAGCCGCGAGTGGGTGCTGACGGCGCGCCACTGCTTCGATCTGCCCTTGCCCGCGCCGAGCGGCACGATCATCCGACTCGGCGCCCAGGCGATCCCCGCCGCCGAGGTCATCCGCCACCCCACCCTCGACGCCGCGCTGGTGCGCGCGAGCAGCGCGCTGATGATCGGCTCGCCGCCGATCACCGGCTTCGATCGCGGCCTGTGGCGCGGCACCGCCGCCAGCCTGGTCGGCCGCCTCACCCAGTGCGTCGGCTACGGCCTGAACGACATCGACGGCCCCGACGTCGGCGGCGGCACCATCCGCACCGCGGCGCTGCCGATCGATCGCCTCGACGGTCCGCACCTCGTGCTGTTGCCGAGCATCCGCGGCCAGATCCTCGCGCCCGGCGACTCGGGCAGCAGCTGCCTCAACCACGACTCGTCGGGGCAGCAGGTCATCATCGGCGTCGCGAACCATGTCACCGCCGAGCTCGATCCGGGCCCGCCGCAGGACCTCGAGGAGATCTTCGACGCATACCTGCTCGCCGCGCCGCAGCTGCGCACCTGGATCTCGGAGGTCACGATCGCGCGCGAGCTGCGCTTCGGCAACGAATGCGTCGACACCACCCTGGGCTCGCGCACGTCGGGCTCGCCGCTGCGGACCTTCCCGTGCCAGGGCACCCCGAGCCAGCGCTGGCGCACCGTCGGCGTCGGCAACGGCAGCGGTCAGCTCCAGAACGTCGACAGCGGCCGCTGCATGCACGTCGCCGCCGCGGGCGTCCTCCAGCAGGTCGACTGCGACGCGGTCGCGCCGACGAACCCGAACCAGGTCTTCGCGCTGCAACCCCACGCCAGCGGCGGCACGCGCGTCGTCGCCAGCAGCGGCTCGTGCGTGCGCGTCGACGCCGCGAATCGCCTCGTCCACGCCGCGTGCGGCGGCGCCTTCGACATCGGCGCGTCGGCGATGATCAGCTCGGTCCCCAGCGTCGGCCATCGCACGCTGCACGTGTCGTCGAGCAGCGAGTGCATCGACGTGCCGTGGGGCGACAGCTCGCCGGGTGTCGGCGTCAACCACTTCCCGTGTCACGACGGCACCGCGCAGGAGTGGAACCTCGTCGCGACCGCCACGCTCGGCGCGTTCCAGATCCGACCGCGCGCCAACAGCGGCCTGTGCCTGCGCGACAACCTCACGTCGGTCACGCAGGAGCCGTGCGGCGCGTCGACCTTGCAGCACTGGAAGCTGCGGCCGCAGAGCAACGGCGGCTACCAGCTCACCACCTCGACCGGGACCTGCCTGACCGCGCCGTCCGGGGTCAGCGCGCTGTCCACCACCGTCTGCACCTTCAACGCCGCCGACCAGCGCTGGCACCTACGCTGGCATTGAGTCAGTCGCGCCGATACATCGTCACCACGCACGCGCCGCCGAGGCCGAGGTTGTGCTGCAGCGCGATCTTCGCGTCCGGCACCTGACGCTCGCCCGCGGTGCCGCGCAGGTGCCACACCAGCTCGGTGCACTGCGCCAGGCCGGTGGCGCCGAGCGGGTGGCCCTTCGACAGCAGGCCGCCCGACGGGTTGGTGACGAACTTGCCGCCGTAGGTGTTGTCGCCGTCCTCGATGAACTTCTCGGCGCCGCCCTCGCTGCACAGGCCGAGCGCCTCGTAGGTGAGCAGCTCGTTGGCGGTGAAGCAGTCGTGGAGCTCGACGACATCGACCTGATCGGGGCCGATGCCGGTCTGCTCGTAGACCTTGGCGGCGGCGGCCTTGGCCATGTCGTAGCCGACCATCTTGATCATCGACTTCTCCTCGAACGAGGACGGATAGTCGGTCGTCATCGCCTGGCCCGCGATGTAGACCGGCCGCGAGATGCCGTGCTTCTTCGCGAACTCGTCGGAGCACAGCACCGCCGCGGCGGCGCCGCAGGTCGGCGGGCAGCACTGGTAGCGGGTCAGCGGATCGAAGACCTCCTCGGACGCGAGGATCTCCTCGACCGACAGCACCTCCTTGAACAGCGCGTACGGATTCTTCGACGCGTGCTGCCGCGCCTTCGCGCTGATCTTCGCGAAGGTCTCGCGCTTGGTGCCGTGCTTCCACCGGTACTCGCGGGCGGCGCCACCGAACATCTGCGCCGCGGGCGGCGCCTGGGTGAAGCCCTGGACCTCGCTCATCAGGTTGGCGTGCTTGTCGAGCGGGTTGGTGCGATCGGTCCACTTGGCGGCGAGCGCGCCCTTCTCCATCTGCTCGAAGCCGACGACCAGCACGCACTCGGCGATGCCGCCCGCGACCGCCTGCGCCCCCAGCATGAGCGCGCTCGATCCGGTCGAGCAGTTGTTGTTGACGTTCCAGACCGGGATGCCGGTGAGGACGATCTCGTAGACCGCGCGCTGGCCGCAGGTCGAGTCGCCGAACACGTAGCCAGCGTAGGCCTGCTGGATCGTGTCGAACGGAACCTTGGCGTCCTCGAGGGCCGCGCGGCCGGCCTTCGCCGCCATCACGTTGTACTCCTCGCTCTTGCCGGGCTTGGCGAACGGGACCATCCCGACGCCGATGACATTCACTTTGCGGGTCATGGTGTGCTGCTTTCGGTAGGGATGATCAGACGAGGTGCTTCAGGAGCCCGAGGCGATGCGCCACCGCGACGTCGCCGTCGACGCGCAGCGTGCCGTGCTGGAACAGATCGCGGATGGTGCCCGCGGCGAGCGCCGCGAGATCGGCGTCGGCCAGGGTCAAGGTGGTGGTCGCGGCGCCGCTGGCACCCGCCGTCACGCTCGGCGTCGCCGACGCCAGATCGACGGTCCACGTCGACGCCGGATCCTTCAGCGTGAACGCGACCACCGCCTGCACCTCCTTGGCGAGGGCGGGCTGGTCGGCGAGGCGCTTGCCCAGCGCCGCGAAGAAGCCGGGCGCGACCGCAGCCTTCGACGGTCCCGCGGCTGCCGCGCTGGCGCCGGGTCCACCGCCCGCGGCGCGGGCCTTGGCGACCGCGGCCTTGGCCTGCGTCGGATCCATCTTCTGCAGGAACGACAGCTTCTGCGACGCCATCACGTTGCCGCTGATCTTCAGCTTGCCGGTCGTGAACAGCTTCATCGGGTCCGACTTGCCGGTCGTCATGTCGATGAAGTCGGCCTCGCTGATCTCGAGCGTGCACTCGGCCGGGCTCGCGCCCTCGGTGACCGCGCCCGCGCCGCTCTTCAGGTCCACCACCCACGCCGAGTCGGGGCTGGTGATCTTGAACAGGTAGCTGGCGCCGACCTTGGCGACCAGCTCGGGGTTGCGGGCGACGTGATCGCGGATCGCGACGAACACGTCCCAGGTCGTCGGGGTCTGGTCGTTGATCGGCGCGACCGTCACGGTCTCGCCCGCGCCCGCGAGGCGCTGCTTCATCTCGGCGACCACCAGGTCGGGCGTGATCTTCTTCAGGAAGCCGAGCTTCTGCGACGCCATCACGTCGCCGCCGATCTTGAGCTTGCCGGTCGAGAACAGCTTCATCGGATCGGCCTGGCCGGTCGCCATCGCCATGAAGTCGGCGTCGGACAGCTCGAGCGTGCACTGCGGCGCCGCGGCGGCGCCCTCGGTGACCGCGCCGGGCGGGGTCTTGAGATCGATCGTCCAGGTGCTGTCGGGCGACGACAGCTTGAACTGGAACGTCGTCTTCACCTTCTCGGCGACCTCGGGATGAGCGCTGACGAAGCCGTGCATCGCACGGAAGATGTCGGCCGAGATCGGCAGCTGATGGGGCGCGGCGCCTGCGGCCTGGGCCTTGGGCTTGTCGGCCGCCTTCGGGAGCTCCTGCCACAGCTCGATCGCCGCGTTCGAGATCACGACCTCATCGCGCTCCTTCACCTTGCAGCGAAAGACGATCTTTTGCCCGCCGTCCTTCCACATCTCGGTGATCAGCGTGTCGCCGGGCAGCACGCTCTTGGCGAAGCGCACGCGGATGCTCTTCATGAAGTCGGGGTTGCCGTCGGGCGCGAACGCCTGCACGACGTGACGCCCGGCGTAGCCGAAGGTGCACAGGCCGTGGAGGATCGGCCGCTCGAAGCCGAACGCCTTGGCGAAGCCGGGGTCGGCGTGCAGCGGGTTCCAGTCGCCCGACAGCCGATACAGGAGCGCCTGGCCCTCGGGGATCTTCTCCTCGACGATCTGGTCGGGCGCGCGGTCGGGCGGCGTGTTGACGTCCTGGCTCGGGCCGCGATCGCCGCCCCAGCCCCCGGCGCCGCGCACGAAGGTCGTGACCTCGTTCTTGACCAGCTCGTTGCCGGCCTCGTCGTAGGTGATGATCTCGGTGATGACGAGCGCGTTCTTGCCCTTGTCGAAGATGTCCTTGATGCGCGAGCGATGGGTGAGCTTGGCGGCGCGCGGCAGCGGTCGCTTCAGCTCGGTGTACTGCTCGCCGTGGAGCACGCGATCGAGGCCGTAGGTCAGGCCCGGGGCCTGCTTGCCCTGCTTGCCGAGCGTGAGGATCGTGTTGATCGCGGGGATGACGCCGTAGGTCGGCAGCGCCTTCATGCCCTTGCCGTGCAGCTCGTACACCAGCTGCAGATCGGCGTCGCTCGACGGGTTCTTCGCGGTCGCGCCGACGCCGAGCGCGTAGATCGCGAGGTCACGCTCGTCGTAGCTCGACTCCATCTCGGGGAAGCGGTAGCCGAGCGCGGCGTCGACGTCGATCAGGTCGTTGCCGCCCTTGCTCGGGCCGTGCTCGAGGTTCTGCATGATCGGCGACATCGACTCGGCGATGCTGGCCGGGTGCGTGGTCTGGTCGAACTGCGTGATGTCGTGCCACGCGCTGTCGACCGCCTCGATCGTGATCGGCCGGCCGAGCCGGAAGGTCTTGCCGCTCGAGCGCTCCCACCGCAGCTTGCCGACGAAGCCACCGCCGACCTCGAACAGGCTGCCGGTCTCGTCGCTGGCCTCGTGGCACAGCCGCGCGACCAGGGGCGACACGAACTCGGGCTTGAGCGCCTCGATCAGGTTCGGCGGCAGCACGGTCTCGGTCATGCGCGAGCCGGCCAGCGGCGCGATGGTGTTGACGAGGACGTTCTTCTTCTTGCCCTCGATCGCGAGCGTCTGCGCCAGGCCGTGGACGCCGAGCTTGGCCATCGCGTAGTTGGCCTGGCCGAAGTTGCCGTAGATGCCCGCGGCCGACGCGGTCATGATGATGCGGCCGAAGCCCTGATCGCGCATGAGCGGCCACGCCGCGAAGGTGCACTTGAACGCGCCGAGGACGTGGACCTTGTAGATGAGGTCCCAGTCGCTCTGGCTCATCTTCGCGAACGACACGTCGCGGAGGATGCCGGCGTTGTTGATCAGGATGTCGACCCGACCGAACGCGTCGACCGCGGTCTTGACGATCTGATCGCCGTCCTCGACCGAGTTGTAGTTGCCGACCGCGGTGCCGCCGGCCGCCTTGATCTCGTCGACGACCTTGTCGGCCGCCGACGCCGACTTGCCCTCGCCGGTGAAGCTGCCGCCGAGATCGTTCACGACGACCTTGGCGCCGCGTGACGCCAGGAGCAGCGCATGCGATCGCCCCAGCCCGCCGCCGGCGCCGGTGACGATCGCGACCTTGCCATCGAATCGCAGTTCCTTGCTCATGCTTGCTTCTCCAGCTCTTGGTTGCTTGCTGCCGTCTCGAGGAGGACGGGGAACAGGTCTTTCCACTGCGCGATCAGCGCGTCGACGCGGGCCTGCTCGCCGTGCAGGCACGACGTGGTCGCGGCGCCGATCATGAGGTGCAGCGTCAGGTCCATCGCGGTCGCGTAGCCGGGCCGCGCGACGACGTCGGCGCCGAACATCACGCTGGCCTGGTGGATGATGCGCTCGCGCACCAGCCGCTCGATCGGCGTGAGCGCGGCGCGCAGCTCGGGGTCGGTGCGAGCCGCGGCGCGCAGCTCGATCGCGACCTGGAACATCGGGCCGGCGAAGCTCTCCCACAGCAGATCGAGCACCGCGTCGACCCGGCCGGGACCGGCCGGCAGGTCCTGGGCGCTGTGCTTCAAGGCGCGGCCGCGGCGCTCGGCGAGGTGGGCGATCGTCGCGACCAGGAGCTCGGCCTTCGACGGGAAGTGGTGCAAGAGCGCGCCGCGCGACACCCCGGCGCGGCGCTGGACCTCGAGCGTCGTGGTCCGGGCGAAGCCGCGCTTCACCAGGCTCTCGACCGCGGCCTCGAGCAGCGCGTGGCGCATCTCGTCCCGGCGCTGGGCCTGGGTCCGAGGGAGGCGCGCGGGCTGCGGACTCATCGTCGGCGGCTTACCGCGGCAGAAACAGTCAGTCAAGACTGTTTGTTCTTGCCCAGCCTGGCCTCGAGGCCGATCAGCTCGTCGGACCGCAGCAGCACCGGATACAGCGCGAGCATCCCCCACGGGAAGACGCCGAGCCTGAGGAAGATCGCGATGCCGACGTGGAAGAGCACGCCGGTCGCGATCCACACCCAGCGCAGGCGCAGGCGGTTGCAGGCGCGCCGCAACCGGCCGGGCCGCTCGGCGGTGGTCTCGAACCACAGGAACAGCAGCACCAGCGGCGCGCCCAGCTCGAAGATCATCGTCGCCGCCGCCGCGACCTGCGGCAGCGGATACACCGATGGCACCCAGCCGGGTGCGAAGCGCGCGAAGTGCGGATCCGACAGCGCGTTGGCGAGCGCCGAGAACCCGCCGCGTGGCTGCCACTCGGGCGACGCCTTGTGCTGGCCGCTCGAGAAGTAGATCCACACCACCTGCGCGACCAGGAGGTAGCGCGGCCACGCCGCCACCAGCGCCGGGAACGGCCGGCCGAGGCGGCGGCGGATCGCGGCGTCGATCGACCAGCGGGCGTGACCCGACGACAGCACCAGCACCACGACGACGATCCGCAGCGCCGCGTCGATGCCGCGATCGCCGTCGGGCATCAGCGCCGCGAGCTGCGCCGAGCCCAGCACCAGCACCACGCCGGCGATCCGGGTCAGCGCGCCCGCGATGAACGCCGCCGCCGCGATCGTCGTCGCCCACCACACGAGCTCGGCGGTCGCGGCCGATGCGCCGAACCAGCGCACCGACCACTGGTCGGCGGTCGCGCCGTAGCCCATGCCGTCGGGCGGCGGCGCCCACAGCGCCTCGACCACGCCGACCCCGCGGACCTGGAGCAGATCGCCCAGCACGCAGGCCCCGACGAAGATGCGGACCAGCGCCAGCGCGGTGGGCGGCTCGCGGTGATCCCACAGCGCGACCCAGGCCCGCCACAGCCGCGTCATCGCGGCGCTCGCAGGGCGGCGCGGTCGGCGCGGCGCCGCACGATCGTGTACGCGTCCTCGCCCGTGCCGCGGTAGTCGCCATGATCGCCGATGACGATCTTCTCCATCCGCACCCGCACCTCGGCGGTGCGCGGCTCGCGGGCGAGCTCCTGATCGGCGATCCAGTCGACGAACCGCGCGTAGCCCGCGCGCGCGCCGTAGGTCGAGTGCGGATTCCACGCGCCGCGCATGCGGCGGTACTCGATCGCCGCCGCGAGCCACGCGTGATCGTCGTCGTGGGGGCGATAGCGCAGCCGCCACGCCGTCTCGCCCTCGGCGCGCACCTCGATCGCCATGCGGTAGCGATGACGATCCGCGCCCGCGAACAGCTTCCACCGCTGCCGCAGCCCGAGCAGCTCCGCCGCCGGCCGCACCGGCTGCAGCAGCCAGCTGCGCGCGCGCTCGACGCGATCGATCGTGCGCGCGGCGTCACCGCCGAGGCGCTGCTGCGCGATGCTGCGCTCGGCGCCGTTGGTCGGCAGCGGACAACCGTCGAGCAGCCCGAGCCCGATCGCCAGCGCGATCAGCCCGGCCCGCAGCTCACGCCAGTGCCGCACCGGTGCAGCGTACTCGTTCTGGCCTCGCTTCGGATTCGTCCGGAATGTCGGCGCGCCCCGACGTCACACTCCAGGTGGACGACTCGTGCCATTGATGGTGGCGGCGCAACCGTGCGACGTTTCGGCCCGAAAGGCTGAGGCGATGGTGGAACAGGACGGTGCAACCGGGCCGCTGGTGGCGCTGCTTCGCGACGAGCAGCCGTTCCTGATCAAGCTCGCGCGGCGCCTGTGCCGCGATCCGGTGGACGTCTCCGACCTGGTCCAGGACACCTGCGAGCACGCCCTGCGCGCCGCCATCACGTGGCCGAACAACCCGCGCGGTTGGTTGACCACCGTCATGCACAACCTCTTCATCGATCGGTGCCGGGCGTCGGCGCGCCGGCCGCGTCTGCGTCCCCTGGAGGAGGTCTTGCCGCTGCTGGAGGCGACCGAGCCGGTCGCCGAGCCGAGCTGGATGACCATCACCTTCGATCAGATCGTCGCGGCGGTGGAGATCCTCGCCCCGCCGTTCCGCGACGTCTACCGGCTGCACGTCTTCGAGCACCGCACCTACGCCGACATCGCCGCGCTGCTGGCGATCCAGCCGCTCACCGTCGGCACCCGCCTGACCCGAGCGCGCCAGAAGCTGCGGACGATCCTGGTACAACGGCACGGAGGGAGCGCAACGTGAGCTCACCCTGCGACTCGCTCGGCGCGTTCTACGCGGGAGAGCTGCCCCCGGCGGAGGGCGACGCGGTGCGCGACCACCTCGGCGGATGCGAGCGATGTCAGCGCGAGCTGCGCCAGCTCATGCTCGAGAGCGCGGCCGTGGTCGATGCGGCACCGGCACCGGCACCGGCACCGCCGCGCCGCCGGCGATCGCGCGGCGCGTGGATCGCCGCGGCGATGGTCGCGACCGCGGCGCTCGCGGCGGCCGCGGTGCTGGTGGTGCCGAAGCTGTGGCCGGCGCACGAGCGTGCCGCGCCGGCGCTCGCGGCGGCGCTCGCGGCGAGCCGCGGCGTCGAGGTGCGGTTCAGCACGCCCGACGCGGATCGCTATCGCCCCTACGACGTCGCGCGCGGCGTCGACGGGCCCGCTCACGAGGAGATCCCGCTCGCGGTGCTGGCCGCGCTCGAGCAGGCCGGCGATCAGCCCGGACTGTGCGCCGCGGTGGCGCTGACCGGCGATCTGGTCACGGCGGCGCGGGCGTGCCGAGCGAGCGCGGCCAGCCCTGCGGCCGACAGCGACCGCGCCGCGCTCGCGCTGCTGCGCGGTGAGCCCGAGGTCGCGCTGACGCTCGTCAGCGCCGCGCTGCCCGCGGCGGCCGGCACCGCGATCGAGCGCCAGCTCCTGTGGAACGGCGCGGTCGCGCTCCGGGCGATGGGCCTACCGCTGCTGTCGGCGAGCTGGTTCGATCGCGTCGCGGATCGCGCCGAGGCCGGCTGGGCCGGCGAGGCCGCGACCACACGCGACCTGCTGCGTCGCGACTTCGCGAGCCGGCGCGCCTCGACCCGCGCGGCGTGGGACCAGGCCAAGCGGATGGTCGCCGACCGCACGCCGATGGATCTCGAGCTGGTGCGGCTCCACCCCGGGTTCGTCCGCGGCCATCTGCTCGACGCCATCCTGAGCGCGGGCACGGCCGGCGAGCTGCGAGGCCTCGGCGCGACGGCGACGCTGCTCGACGAGCGCGCCGGCGATCACGTCCTGGTCGAGGCGATCCGGCGCGCGACCGCGCGGCTGCCGGCACGGGCGGCGCTGGCCCGTCGCTACGCGCGGCTGGTGGCCGGCACCGCCGGCGAAGATCCGCGCGCGCTCGCCGCGGCGCTCGGCCCCGAGGACGACGATCTGCGGCTCGGCGTGCGCCTCCGCGCCGCGGAGCGCGGGTCGCCGGCGCCGGCGGCCGCGGTGCCTCTCGCGATCCTGGCCGAGCGTTCGGGTGATCGCTGGCTGGTGCTCCGCGTCGCCGAGCTCGAGGCGCGGCAGCTGCTCTACGACGACCGGCGGTTCCGCGCCGCCGAGCAACGGATCCGCGCGGCGCTGGTCGGGTGCGAGCCGCCGACGTTCGCGGATCGCTGCGGCCGATTGCAGACCCTGCTCGCGGTCGTGCTCGCCGCGGAGGGCCGTCCGGATCTCGCGCGGCCGCACCTCGAGCGCGCGGCCGCCCACGCCGCCGAGGAAAACGACTGGCAGCTCGGGACGGCGCTTCTCCACAGCGCCGCCGAGGTGGCGCTGGTCCGCCGCGCCGACGACGTCGACCCGGTGTTGCTCGCGGGCGCCTACCTCGACGAGCAGGCCCTCCGCAGCGCCGACTGTTCCTCCGAGCTCTACCGCCACGACTTCCTCGCGATCGCGGCGATCAACCAGAACCAGCCCGACGTCGCGCGCGACCACGTCGCGCTGGCCACCGAGCTCACGGCCGGACGGTGCGCGTCGGTCGGTCCCCGCATCAACGGCGTGTTCGCCGCCGCCCACGTCCTGCAGCATGGCGGCGACGCCGATCGGATCGCGGCGCTGCGCGCGGCCATCGCCGGCGTGCGCACCGGGACCTTGACCATCGGCGAGCGCGCGCTGCTCGATCACGCCGAGGGCCGCCTGGTCATCGAGCACGACCGCGCGGCCGGCGAGGACCGGCTGCGCGCCGCGATCAACGCCACCAGCACCACCGGCGACGACCTGCCGCTGCGCCGGGCCCGCACCTACAGCTTCACGGTGCTCGCGCTCGATGCCGGCCGCCGCGGCGACTACCGGGCAGCGCTCGCCCTGCTCGCCGAGGAGCTCGGCGGGTCGGCACCGCTCCGGTGCACGGTGGGAATCGTCGGTGAAGATCGCATCCTCGTCGCCGCCGCCGGCGCCGACGGCGTGGCCACCGGCCGCTACGCCGACGTCCCGATCGGACAGGCGTCGTTGCCGGCCGCCGGGCTGGTGACGCCGGCGCTGGCCTCGACCCTCGCCGGCTGCGACGACGTGGTCGTCCTGGCCAAGGGCGCGTACTACGGGCTGAGCCGCCTCCTGCCGGCGAGGCTGGCGTGGTCGTATCGATCACCGGCCGGCGCCGGCGATCGTCGCGGGCTGCCCGGGACCCGGTTGGTCGTGACCGGGATCGATCCTCCGGCGGCGCTCGGCCTGCCGACGTTGCGGGCCGAGCCCGACGTCCAGGGGGCGATCGTGCTCCGCGGCGCGGCGGCGACGCCGACGCGGGTGCTCGCCGAGGCGCGCCGCGCCGACACAGTCGAGATCCATGCCCACGGCTTGATCGACGTGAGCGAGCCCGGCGCCGCGGCGCTGGTCCTGGCGCCCGACGCTCGGGGCGACTACGCCTTGACCGCCGACGCGGTGGCCGGCGTCCGACTCGAGAGACATCCGGTCGTGATCCTCGGCGCGTGTCACGCCGGCAGCATCCCGCGGTCCCTCGAGCCGTGGGGCCTCGCCGATGCCTTCATCAGCGCCGGCGCGCGCGCGGTGATCGCGTCCCCGGCGACCCTCCCCGACACCGACGGTGCGCAGGCCCTGGCCGCCATCGCGGCGCGGGTGCGCGGCGGCGCGACCCCGGCCGCCGCGGTGCGCGAGGCGCGGCTGACTCGCGGCGGCTGGCTCGAGGAGCTCGTGCTCTTCGAATGACGGCACTCAACGAACGAGGAGGATCCATGCCCGGACTGCAACACTTCAAGATGCCCTGCCATCCAATCCACAACACGCGCACCGTGGCGGTGGCGATGCGCGCGTTCACCGTGACCGTGGTGCCCGGCGAAGGTGACCAGTTCACCGCCGCGGCGTTCGCCGACGATGCGCTGGTCGCCCTCTCTGCCAACGTAGTTGAGACACCGGCCGCTCGGAAGATCAGTGTCGAGGGCAACCGAGGAATCCACGATGATGAACGGAATGGCAAAGTCGAC
>JAYTAJ010001341.1:0-5303 GCA_043737575.1 Myxococcales bacterium
CATCGCCGGGCGATGCAGCGTGACCGCGAGCGGCTGATCGACGGCGCGCGCCGCGGTGTCGGCGTCGACCACGCCGCGCTCGACCAGCATCGCGAGCACGCGATCGCGCCGCCGCCGCGCCGCCTCGGGGTGGCGGATCGGATCGTACGCGGTCGGCGCGCGCGGCAGGCTCGCGAGCAGCACCGCCTCGCCGGTCGACAGCGCGTGGGCCGGCTTGCCGAAGTAGGTGCGCGCGGCGGCGTCGATGCCCCACGCGCCGTTGCCGAAGTACGCGCGGTTCATCCACTGCTCGAGGAGCTGGCGCTTGTCGAGGGCGCGCTCGAGTCGCAGCGCGTGCAGGCTCTCGCGCAGCTTCTTGCCGAGCGAGCGGCCCTCGCCCTGAGTGTAGATCAAGCGCGCGACCTGCATCGACAAGGTCGAGCCGCCGTAGCCGACCCGGCGATCGCGCAGGTTGAGCAGCGCGGCGCGGACCACGCCGCGGCCGTCGACGCCACCGTGATCCCAGAAGCCGTCGTCCTCCGACGCGATCACCGCCGACACCGCGACCGCGGGGATCTCGGCGAGCGCCACCCAGCCGTCGCGACCGGGGCGGCCGCCGGGCGCGGGCACGGTCGCGAGCACGACGCCGTCGCGATCGGTGATCACCAGCGGCCCGCCGTCGACCGCGAGGTCGCGCGGATCGATCGGCCACGCCAGCACCAGCACCAGCGTGACCTCGACCAGCACCAGCAGGAGCCCGAGGCCGATCGCGATCGGCCAGCGTGCGACGCGCCACGCCCGCCGCAGCCCCGAGCCGACGCCGTAGGCGACGCCCGCGATCACGGCGCGACCGTGATCTTGTCCGCCGCGGTGCGCGCCATGATCGACGGCTCGTACATCGCCTCGATCGTCGCCGGGCCGGCCGCGAACGTGCCGTCGATCGTCGCCCGCACCTGGTAGGTCATCGTGTAGGTGCCCTGCCAGACCGAGTCGGCGAACCAGCGCGCCGCGTCGTCGCGCAGCTCCTGGTGATCCCACGCCCACGACCGCGCGCCGGCGTTGCTGTCGAGGTTGACCGCGAGCCGCGGGTTGACGGCCTCGAACCCGGCCGGGATCGGATCGACCATCGCGATCCACCGCCGCGACGCCGGCGTCGTCACCTCGAGCCGCACGGTGACGAGCTGGCCGGCCTTGAAGGTGGTGGCGGGCTCGCCGTCGGCGCCGAGATAGGCGCGCTCGATCGTGAAGCCGTTGCTGATCGCGGCGCCGGCGTCGATCGCGACGTCGACCGCGCGGACCCGGTAGTGGATCGGCCCGGTGCCGGCGATGGTCAGCGCGCCGCCGGTCAGGTCCGACGGCCGGGCCCGCACCACCACCACCGCGCCGCCGCTGATCGTGCTGGCGTCGAGTGTCCGGGATCCGGACGTCACGCGGACCGCGGCGGTGCCGGCGCTGGCGCGGCGTGCGTAGTCGGCGAGGGCGGTCAGGGTCCAGACGTTGTCCTGGGTGCTGGTCCAGCGGCCGTCGCCCGCGCGGGCGGCGTCGAGGCCGCGGACCAGGCGATCGATCAGCGGATCGCGCGGCGCGACCTCGAGCAGCGCCGCCAGCACCATCGCCGACGACCGCACGTTCGAGCTCATCAGCTCGGAGTCGACGTCGTCCACGGCGTCGTGGACCAGGCCGCGATCGTCGGCGACGATCACGCTGGCCCGCAACCGCGCGAGCAGCTCGGCGAGCTGCGGCTTGCTGCCGGCCGACGGCGCGGCGTGGAGGGCGCGGGCCAGGAACGCGACGCCCCAGGTCGGCATCGACGCGCGGCGATCGTAGAGCCGCGCGGTGACGCCGTGATCGGGCTTGCGCGCGGTCGCGAGCAGGTACGCGCTCATCGCGATCACGCCGAGGTCGTCGTCGCGGCGCCAGGCGTCGTCGCTGGCGATCCACTGCGCCAGCGCGGTGCGGCCGCGGGCCACGGTGTCGTCGGGCACCGCGACGCCGGCCTTGCCGGCCTCGGCGAGGCCGAACAGCGCGAGCGCGGTCAGGTGGGGATAGGTCTGCGACTGCGGCCACAGGCTGAAGTGGCCGTCGCCCTGCTGGTGGCGCGCGACCTTGGCGACGCCGGCGGCGAGGAACGCGTCGGTCCGCGTGCCCTGCAGGCTCGCCAGGTTCATCGACGCCGCGAGGTCCTTGGCCTTCGCCAGCGGCAAGAACTTCGACATGGTCTGCTCGAGGCAGCCGTAGGGATACTCGACCAGGTAGCGCAGCGACGGCTCGAGATCACCGAGCCCGGTGCGATCGATCGTGACGGTCAGCTCGCTCTCGGCCGCGATCGCGCCGGCCGGCGTCGCCACCGCGATCTCGATCGGCGCGGCGCCGAGCTGGCCTTGGGCTACCAGCCGCGGCGTGCGGACCCGCGGTCGCGCGACTGGCAGATCGACGCGCACGGTGTCGCGGTGGCCGCCGAGCTCGACCGCAAACTCGACCTGCGCCGCGGCGCCGTCGTCGACCCGCGCCGCGAACCGGACCCGGGCGCTGCCGAGCGCGGGCACCGTCACCGCGCCGGTCGCCGACGCCAGGGTCACGCCGGTCGCGCGCGCGGTGACCTTGGCCTGGCCCGCGGTCTCGGTGCGGTTGTGGACCACCACGCCGATCGACGCGGTGTCGCCGACGGTGAAGAACCGCGGCAGGACCGGCTGCGCCAGGACCGGCTTGGTCACCGTGATGCGCAGCTCGCCCGCGCCGAACCGATCGCCGACGTCGGCGGCCGCCGCCATCAGGCGGAACGCGGTGAGGTTGTCAGGCGCGGCGAAGCGGAACGTCGCCTGGCCGCGGGCGTCGGTCACCAGCGCCGGCGCCCAGTACGCCGACGCCACGAACTTCGAGCGGATGCGCTGGCCGTCGTCGGGGCCGGGGCCATCGCCGCCCTCGTCGGGATCGCCGGCGCCAGGATCGGCGAGCCGCGCGATCCGGTTCCAGTTGGTGCCCGCGTCGACGCCGAGGCCGAACGCGGCGTAGAAGGTCTTCATCGGATCCGGCGTGCGGTAGTCGATCAAGGACAGCACGCCCTCGTCGGCGACCGACAGCGCGACCTCGGCGGCGATCGGCTGGCCGTCGTGGGTGACGGTGATCGTGCCGGTCACCGGCTGGCCCGGCTCGTAGCGATCGCGGTCGGTGGTGATCGCGACCGCGAGCCGGCGGGCCTCGGCCGACACCTTCAGCTCGACGACGCCCATCTTCATCTGCGGTCGATCGCGATCGCCGTCGCCCTTGCGGCCCGACACCATCGTCACGCTGGCGAACACGTTCGGCGCCCACGCCGCGTCGGCGACCAGCTCGAGGCCCTGCGACGCGGTGTCGAGGCGACGGACCTCGGCCGACACGATGCCGTCGCGCTCGACGGTGACCAGGGCGGTCGGCTGGCGCAGGCCGGTCTGCGCCGCGAGCCGGACCTTGTCGCCGATCTGGTACGACGGCTTGTTGGCGACCAGCGTCATGCGCGCGCTCTCGTCGCCGCTCCAGAACGCGTCGCCCTTGCCGATGACCCACAGGCCCGAGGTCGCGACGACCTTGGTGCCGTGGCCGTCGGTGGTCTCGACGACGACGCGATAGTCGCCGGGCGCGGTCGGGTAGATGCGCTCGGTCGCGGCGCCGGTCGCGGGCACCGCGATCGCGCGCTCGAGCATGACCTCGTCGTGATAGGTGCAGCGCGCGTACGACCGGAAGCCGTGCTGATCGTAGCTGCAGTCGGCGACCTCGCGAACCAAGCGCAGGGTCGCGGCGTGGGCGGTGCGCTGCCCGGCCGGCGTCATCGCGACGACGTTCACGGCGAACGGCATGCCGACCGCCTGCACGTACTCCTGCGTGTGCAGGCCCAGGTAGACGTCGGTGGCGTGGGCGGTGATCACCGCCGAGCGGCCCAGCGTCTGATCGGCGGCGTCGGTGATCGCGGCGTTGACGACGTAGTCGCGCGGTCCGGTGGTGTCGGGATCGGGATCGTGGAGGCCGAGGGTGAAGCGGCCGCGGGCGTCGGTGACGTCCTCGCCGTCGGACACCAGCGTGCCGTAGCCGCGATCGTCGTCGGACCACCACCAGCGCTGGCTGGCGTCGAAGCTGTACTGCTCGTAGCCGGGGAACCGCAGCGCGTGCTCGCGGCGCGACACGCTCCACGTCACCTTGGCGTCGGCGACCGGCGCGCCGAACAGGTACTGGGCGTCGATCACCGCGGCGACGCGCTCGCCGGGACGGATCCGCGTGGCGTCCGACGTGACCTTGACCTCGAAGCCGGCGGGCCGGAACTCCTCGACCGAGAACCGCTCGCGGAAGATCTGGCCGGCGACGGTGGCGCGGACGTAGTAGTCGCCGAGCGCGGCCTCCTCGCCGATCGGCAGATCGAAGCTCCAGCCGCCGAAGGCGCTCATCGCGACCTCGCGGGTCAGGATCGTCGCGCCGCGGCTGTCGGTGACGTCGATCGCGATCGGCGTCGGGTCGGCGAGCTTCGGCACCCGCGGCGTGCGGCCGGCGGCGACCTCGCGGACCAGGCCCTTCAGGTGGACCGCCTCGCCCGGGCGGTACAGGCCGCGATCGCTCTGGATGAAGCCGCGCAGCTTGGTCTGGCCGCCGCTGCGCTCCTCGTCGACGCCGAAGTTCCAGGTCTGGATGCCGTTGGCCCAGTTGCCGTCGACGACCGCGGTGTCGCCGGCCTTCTCGACGATCGCGAGCAGGCGCTGCGAGCGGAAGCTGTCCCAGTCCTCCCAGCCCTCGCCCTCGTCGTCGATCGCGCCCGGGTCGGCGGCGGGCTGGGCCAGCAGCTTCGCCGAGCCGGGCGTGCGCACCAGGCCGTCGGCGTCGGTGGTGCCCGCGAACACCGCCTTGCCCTGCGGCGTGTACAGCGTGACCTTGGCGCCCGCGACGGTGGCGCCGGTCGACAGCGACGTCACCCACACCAGGCCGCTCGCGGGGCCGCTCTTGATCAGCACGCCGAGGTCGGTGACGTTGGCGAGGATGCGGTTGGTGGTCGGCGTGCGCCACGGCGCGTCGGGATCGGGGATGATCTCGGCCGAGTGGACGTCGGCGAGGAACACGCCGCGGGCGCCGCTGCGACCGGCGCAGGTCGCGCCGAGGTCGACGTTGTCGAGGTGCCACTTGTTCTTCGCGCCCGCGACGGTGACGGTGCGCTTGATCGGGCTGACGCCGAGGGCCTTCCAGCCGATCGGCGCGGTGTCGTCGGAACCGCCCCACGGGTCGTAGTTCATGTCGGTCGTGAGCGCCTGCACCAGCTTCGCGGTCGGCAGCTGCGCGCACTCGACGTCGTAGCGGTGGACGTTGCG
>JAYTAJ010001342.1:0-2287 GCA_043737575.1 Myxococcales bacterium
GATCGGTGTCAACGCGCGGTCACGATCCGCGCTCGATCGTGGCCGGCGGTTGACGGCTGGACCGGGGGGCTGTCGGGTTCCTCCACGATCGCCGCTGGCACCGCGGTTGCGATGGGTCGGGTCATGCGCAATCTCCTCTTGCTCGTGCTGGTCCTTCCTCTGCTCGGCGGCGCCCAAGGCGACGGCTGCGCGGCCAACTCGCGATCGCCCGCGCCCGACGTCGAGGGCTGGTGGGACGTGACCTACGACGACCTGCTCGACGTCGAGATCAAGATCGGCGCGGCGACCTACACCCGCGAGCTCGGCCCCCAAGGCGGCGTCCTCACGATCACCCACGATGGCCGGCCGCTGACGTTCGATCTGGCGTGCGCGCGCCCCGAGATCCTGTGCCCGAGCGAGGCGTGGCCGCGCCAGATCCTCGCCGAGCAGCGCGACGTCGGCCTCGAGCACCGCATGTACGTGACGCTGCCGACCCAGCGCTGCACGGGCACGCTGTCGCGCCCCGCGCCCGGCACCTGCGGCGCCAGCACCGACAACCCCGACTGCCACGACGTCTGTTCGGGCGCGATCGTCACCGAGTCGCGCGAGACCTTCGGCGTCATCGGCGAGCGCGGCGAGACCTTTCGCCTCTACCTCGGCGCGGGCATCGCCACCAACGGCTTCAACTGCGCCCTGCTCGGCTGGTCGGTCGCCGACGCCGCCCTCGCCACCATCGGCTCCGCCGCTGACGGCGACTGGACCGCCACCGCGATGAACGCGGGCGTCGTCACCATCGGCTACGCGGGCGGCTGCCTGTGGGCCGGCGACCCCGACATGGATGGCGACCTCGAGGCGCTGCTCGCCAGCGCCAGCATCAAGTTCACGACCGGCTTCACCGCCGACCGCCGCTGACGCGCGACCGCGGATCCTTTACCCAAGTAAGGAATCATGTCAGAGTAAGGAATGTCCATCGCGACGATCACCTCGAAGGGACAGATCACGCTGCCGAAAGCGATCCGCGATCACCTCCGGCTGAAGGCCGGCGATCGGGTGGCGTTCCGGGCGCGGGAAGACGGCAGCGTCGTCGTGGAGGCGGCGACGATCGATCTGCTCGAGCTCCGCGGCTCGGTGCGGCCGCGCATCGGCGGGGTGTCGCTGGCGGCGATGACCGCGGCGATCCGACGCGGCGCGACGCAGCGCGAGCCATGATCGCCCTCGACACCAACGTGCTGGTCCGCTTCCTCGTCGAGGACGACAAGGCCCAGACCGCGGCGGCGGTGGCGCTGGTCAAGCGTGCGGTCGCGGCCGACGAGGGCTTGTTCGTCACGGACATCGTGCTGTGCGAGGTGGTCTGGGTGCTGCGCTACAGTTACGAGGTGCCACGCCTCGAGATCGTGCACGCGCTGGAGCAGCTGGTGCATGCCCGCCACCTGGCCTTCGCCACCCCCGACGTCCTGGCGCGCGCGCTCGCGGCGTTCTCGTCGGGCAAGGGCGACTTCGCCGACTACCTCATCCGCGAGCACGCGATCGCCGCGGGTTGCGACGCGGTCGCCACGTTCGATCGGGCGCTCCTCCGGGAGCGCGGCTTCGTGAAGCCGTGAACCGGCGCTACCCCGTCGGACACCGCGGCGGGCGTCGACGGGCGAGAACGCACGGGTAGGGTTGGGGACACTGTTCAGGAGATGGTCATGCCCAAGTGCGACTCGTGCGGCAATTCGTACGACAAGGCGTTCCAGGTGACGATGGGTGGCGCGTCGTACACGTTCGTTCGAGTGCGCGATCCACAAGCTGGCGCCGAGCTGCGCCCACTGCGGCTGTCGGATCGTCGGGCATGGCATCGAGGGCGAGGGCAAGATGTTCTGCTGCGCCCACTGCGCCAGTCATGCCGGGGTCGAGGGCGCGGTGGATCGGGTGAGCTGATGCCCGCAGCGTAGGCGCGCGACGTGCCAGCGCGCGTCCCGAGGCGCAACGCAGCCCCCGGGTACAGGACCGAGCGAGACGGGGGTCGACTCCAGTGGGATTTGCGTTAGGGTGCGCGCCATGCCAGGCCGAGCCCCCCCTCCGCGTCGAAGCGCGTACCCGCCGCGCCCCGCAGGTGGCGGTCGACCGCGCAGTGATCGCGGCGAACGGCTGCGCGCGCCCGGCGGACCACGGCGCAGCGGCTCGATGGCGCGGGCCCCGGGTCGCGTCGAGATCGGCGGCGATCGCAACATCGCGGAGGCGCTGGGCGACGCGTTGCTCGAGGCCGGCCGCGACGAGGTCGTCGCCGACAGCCTCACCCATCCCGTGCACACGTACCCGGCGCGGC
>JAYTAJ010001343.1:0-2287 GCA_043737575.1 Myxococcales bacterium
CCGCCTCCTCGTCGAAGCAGGTGGCGACGACCGCGGCGTCGGTCGCGTCGATCGCAGGCGGCGCGTCGATCACAGGCGGTGCGTCGATCGGGGTGGTGCCCTGGTCGTCGCCGCAAGCGACGAGCGCGAGCGCGGTACAGGCAGCGGCGAGGTTCGTGCGGGCGGTCATGCTTTGCTCCAGTGGGTGACGGGTCACGGTGCGGTGAGGTAGCGACGTAGCTCTCCCCGCGGCGTGTCGAAGCTGCGGCGCCCGAGGAACGCGCCGAGCTCGAGCTTGCGCGCGGGGGTGGTCAGCATCGTCGGCCGCTTCTTCGCCTGACCGCCGCGGGGCGGCGCGACGGCGGCGACGAAGCCGGTGAACCCGCCGCTGCCGCCCCAGGTCCGCGCCGCGGCGACCACCGCGGTCGTGACCTGGGCGTCGGCCTGCGCGCCGGCGATCAAGGCCGGCCACGGGATCGACCGCAGCGACAGCGCCACCGCGAGCTCGCCGCGCTCGATCGCGGACGACACCACCGCGGCGTCGGCCTTGCCGAGCGTCACCAGCTTGAGCGCCGACGGCGCGTCGGGCGCCTCGACCACCGCGGCGAAGTAGCTCTCGGCGACCTCGCCCTCGAACAACACCGCGGCGACGAACCCGGCGGCGCGCCCGCCGGTCTGCGCGATCGCGATCCGCTTGCCCGCGAGCGCGCCGAGCTCGCGCGCGGTGCCGCCGAGCAACACCCACGGCGCGGTCCCGCCGTCGCCTCGCGTGAGGGTGAGCAGCGGCTTGCGGCCGGCGACGGCGGGCGCGTCGACGATCGCGTAGTCGATCTCGCCCTTCGCCAGCGCGGCGTCGAGCGCGCTGGCCGACGCGTAGACCCGGCCGCGCACGGTGCGGCCCAGCTCGCCGCCGACGTGCTCGGCGAGCGCGGTGACGAAGCCGAGGCGATCGGCGGTGCCGGCGAACGGCGCCGACGGGGCGAACAGGCCGATGCCGATCGGATCATCGGCGCCCGCGACCCGCGGCGCGGCGACGATCAGCGCGACCAGCACGACCGCCGCGAGGCGGGCCCTCACGGCGTCCCCCACAGCCGGCGCTTGGCGGCGATCCACGGATCGAGCTGCGGATGTCGGACCCGCGCGGCGCGGGCGCGCTCCCACGCCGCCAGCGCGTCGCGGGCGCGACCGGTCGCTTCGTAGGCGATGCCGAGCGACACCAGCGCCTCGGGCACCCGGGCGCCGACCGCGTCGAGCACGGGCAGCGCGCGATCGGCGTGGCCGAGCTGGAGATCGAGCACCGCGAGGTTGTGGGCGATCTCGTCGCTCTGGCGATCGTAGCGGCGCGCGACGTCGAGCAGATCGCGAGCGGCGCGCAGCTTGCCCGCGTCGAACGCGTCGACCGCGGACCGCACCGCGATGTCGCGGGCGACCAGCGTCAGGAGCCCGGCGGCGACCCCGGTCGCGCGGGGCCGCAGCCGATCGAGGCGGGCGAGCGCGGGCTTGGCGCGCGCGCCGACGCCCTCGTTCCACGCGATCAGCACCTCGATCGCGAGCACGTCGGCCGGCGCCGCGAACGGGCAGACCGCCTTGCGCTTGGCGAGCGGGCGGAGGATCGCGAGCGCCTGATCGCGCCGCGCGATCGCGCTGGCGGCGAGGGCGAGGTCGCACTCGATCGCGGTCCGCAGCGGCTCGGGCGCGCTGGCGGTGAGCCGGGTCCGCGCGCCGTCGAGGATGCGGTGAGCGATCGCGGGCCGCGCGTCGGCCAGCGCCTGGGAGGCGGCGGCGCGCGCGTCCGCGAAGTACGCGTCGCGGACCCGCGCGGCGATCGCCGGATCTGGCGCCGCGAGGGCACGCTCGAGCGTGGCGAGCGCGGCGTCGAGCGCGCCGGCGCCGCGCTGCGCCAGCGCCAGCTCGATCGCGACGTCGGCGCCGAAGTCGGGATCGATCGGCGCCGTCGCGGCGGCCTCGAGCGATCGCACCGCGGCGTCCCACTGCCCCGCGGCGCCGTGGGCGCGCCCGCGCAGGTACCGCGCGACCGGCTCGTCGCCCGCGCGGGCCAGCGCGGTGACCGCGCCCGGGACGTCGCCGCTCTCGAGGCGGACCCCGCCGAGGTTGCGCCACGTCGTCGGATCGTCGGCGAACGTGGTGGCCAGGTCGAGCGCGTGGGCGGCGGCGGCGAGGTCGTCGGCCGCGAGCGCGCGGGTCGCCTGCAGGTTGAGCGCGCGCACCAGCGCGCGGCGTGGCCGGGGATCGTCGTCGGTGGCCCCGGGCGCGACGACGCGGCGCAGGTGCTCGAGCGCGATCGCCA
>JAYTAJ010001344.1:0-12179 GCA_043737575.1 Myxococcales bacterium
TGTGCGACGAGCCGACCGGTAACCTCGACTCGGCGACGGGCGAGGAGATCATGGCGCTGTTCCACCGCCTGCACGCCGAGGGCAACACGATCTTGATCGTCACCCACGAGCCGGCGATCGCGGCGCGCTGTCAACGCGCGATCCGGGTCGCCGACGGTCGCATCATCGCCGACGGTCCGGCCGCCGACATCGCCTACGCCGGAGCCCGGGCATGAGGCGCGCGCTCGCGATCGCGCTGCTGTTCGTCGCCGCGTGCGATCGCGCCCACGGCTCCCGCGGCGGCGGCGCCAGCGAGGCGCCGCGACGCGCCACCGCGCACCACGGCAAGCTCGCCGAGCGGCTGGTGCTGACCGGCGAGCTGCGGGCCGCGTCGTCGGTCGAGCTCGGCACCCCGCGCACCGACTCGTGGGAGCTGTCGATCCGGTGGATGGCGCCCGACGGCGCCGACGTCAAGGCCGGCGATCGCGTCCTCGAGTTCGACAACTCGGCGTTCACCAGCAGCCTCGAGCAGAAGAAGCTGCTCTTGCGTCAGGCCGAGCTCGATCTGCGCAGCAACCGCGACGTCAGCGCGCTGCTCACCGCCGACAAGGAGGCCGAGGTCCGGCAGAAGCTGGCCGCGGTCGCCAAGGCCACGCTGCAGGCCGGGGTCCCCGCCGATCTGCTGCCCGGCCGCACCGCGCAGGAGCGTCAGCTCGAGCTGCGCCGCGCCGAGGCCGCGCTCGCGGCGGCGCGCACCGATCACGAGGCTCAGCGCAAGGCCGCCGCCCTCGAGGGGCGCGTGAAGCAGATCGAGCTCGACAAGGCGCGGCGCGCGATCGAGGACGCCAACACGACGATGCGCGAGCTGGTGCTGACCGCGCCGCGCGACGGCGTCATCCAGGTCGCCGAGCATCCGTGGGAGGGCCGCAAGCTCCACATCGGCGACTCGACGCAGCCGGGCTGGACCGTGGTGTCGTTGCCCGATCAGTCGTCGGGCCTCCAGGTCCGCGCCGAGCTCTCCGACGTCGACGACGGCAAGGTCGCGGTCGGGCTGGTCGGGACCTGCACGCTCGACGCGGTGCCCGACGCCGCGCTGCCGTGTACGGTCCAGACCATCACGCCGGTCGCGCGCACCAAGGGCCAGCAGTCGCTGCGCAAGACCTTCGACGTCGTGCTGACGATCGCGGCGGGCGCCGGTCGCGAGGCCCGGCCCGGCATGTCGGTGAAGATCGAGCTGGCGCGGGCGCCGTCGCGCGACGCCCTGCTGGTGCCGCGCGGCGCCGTGACGATCACCGAGCAGGGCGCGCGGGTGCGGTTGCCGGGCGGCGCGATGCGCGAGGTCAAGCTCGGCGCGTGCGACGCCCAGGCGTGCGAGGTCGAGAGCGGCCTCACCGCCGACACCGCGGTCGAGATCGGACGGGCGCCGTGATCGCGCGCGGGCTCGCCGTCGCGCTGGCGATCGCCGCGGCCGGCTGCGGCGGCGCCCCCGCCGCGTCGGAGCTGGTCGACATCGTCCGCGCCGATCTGATCGTCACCGTCGAGGTCACCGGCGAGCTGGCCGCGGTCGACTCGACCGACGTGATGCCGCCGCCGATCCCCGACAAGTGGGACTTCAAGATCGTGTCGATCGCCGACGAGGGCGACGAGGCCAAGCAGGGCGAGCCGGTCGTCGGGTTCGACGCGTCGGAGCTGGAGCGCGAGCTCGACACCATGCGCAACGAGGCCGACGCCGCGACCAAGCAGCTCGAGAAGCGCAAGGTCGACGCCGCGCTCGCGCGCAAGGACGAGGCGCTGCGCCTGCAGGAGGCCGAGGCGGTGCTGCGCAAGGCCACGCTCAAGACCGGCGCCGCCGCCGATCAGACCGCGGCGATCGAGCTGCGGCTGATCGAGGCCGATCGCCAGCTCGCCGAGATGGCGCTCGAGCGCGCCAAGGGCCGCGCCGCTCAGGTCGCGCGGTCCGACGCCGCCGAGATCGTCACGCTCGCCGATCAGGCCGCGTACGCGACTGGCCGCATCAAGGCGATCGAGCAGCACATCGCGCGCATGAGCATCGTCGCGCCACGCGCCGGCACCGTGGTCTATCCGACCAACTGGCGCGGCGAGAAGAAGAAGGTCGGCGACAGCATCTGGCGCATGCAGGCGGCGCTGCAGATCGTCAGCCTCGACAACATGATCGGCCGCGGCAAGATCGACGAGGTCGATCTCGCGCGGGTCGCCGACGCCCAACCGGTGACCTTGCGCCTCGACGCCCTGCCCGACGCCCAGCTGCGCGGCAAGGTCACCAAGATCGCCAAGAACGTCGAGGGCCGCTCCAACACCGATCCCAGCAAGGTCGCCGCGGTCGACGTCACGCTCGACGATCAGAGCACGCACCCGCTGCGGCCCGGCATGCGGTTCCGCGGCGAGGTCGAGACCCAGCGCCTGCCCGGCGTGCTGGTGATCCCGGCCGACGCGATCTTCGTGACCCCCGACGGCCCGGTCGCGTATCGGCTCGACGGCGACGACCTCGAGCCGGTGCGGCTGCAGCTCGGCCGCCGCAACGCGACGACGATCGAGGTCGTGAGCGGGCTGGCCGCGGGCGATCGGGTGTCGCGCGTCGATCCGGCGCGGAGCCACCGATGAAGCGGCTCTTGATCACCGTCCTCGTGCTCGGCGTGCTCGCGAGCGGCGCGTGGGCGGGCTGGCGGCGCTTCACCCGCAAGGCCGCCGCCGCCGAGATCCCGACCGCGGTGGTCGGCCGCGAGCGCTTCGTCCGTCGGGTCACGACCGAGGGCTCGCTGCGCGCGGTCAAGGCGACGCCGCTCACCGTGCCGCAAGGCTCCGACGGCGGTGGGCCGATGAAGCTGGCGTGGCTCGCCGACGACGGCTCGCTGGTGAAGTCGGGCGACGTCGTGGTCCGCTTCGATCAGACCGGCCCCGAGCGCCAGCTCCGCGACGGCGAGGCCGATCTCGCGGCGGCGAGCGCGCGGCTGTCGCAGGAGCAGGTCAAGTCGACCGCCGCGGTCGCCGGTCGCGACGCCACCGCCGAGCTGGCCGGTCAAGAGCTGGCGAGCACGCGGCAGTTCCAGCAGAAGGACGCCGAGATCTTCTCGCGCAACCAGATCGTCGAGTCGGAGATCGACGAGACCCTCGCGGGCGCGCGCCAGACCCACGCCGAGCAGGTGAAGGTCATCGAGCGCTCGCTGTCGCGCTCGAAGGCGAGCGTGATCGGCGTCGCGCGGCAGAAGGCCGAGCTGACGATCGCCCACGCCAAGTCGGCGCTCGAGCGCATGGAGATCCGCGCGCCCCACGACGGCATCCTGGTGCTGCGGCGCGGCTGGCGCGGCGCGGTGCCGCGGGTCGGCGAGCAGATGTGGCCGGGCCAGACCGTCGCCGAGATCCCGCTGCTCGACGCGATGGAGGCCGAGGTGTTCGTGCTCGAGGTCGACGCCAGCGGCCTGAAGGAGGGCCAGCCCGCGAGCGTGACGATCGAGGCCCGGCCCGGTCAGGTGTTCGCCGGCAAGATCCGCCTGGTCGACAAGCTCGCCAAGCCGCGCGACGACGGCTCGCCGGTCCAGTACTTCGCGGTCGTGATCGAGCTGGAGAAGACCGATCGCGCGCTGATGAAGCCGGGCCAGCGCGTCGCCGCGATCTTGACCCTCGCCGACGAGGACGCGCTGGTGGTGCCGCGCCAGGCGGTCGTCAACCAGGGCGAGAAGAACGTCGTGTACCGCCGCGGCGCGCGCGGCTTCGAGCCGGTCCCGGTGCAGCTCGGCGCCGCCACCGCCGGCCGGGTGATCGTCAAGGACGGCCTCGCGCCCGGCGATCGCATCGCGCTGCGCGATCCGACCGTGACCGCCGATCAGGCGCTCGGCGGCAAGGGCTCGGCGGCGGGCTCGACCACGGCGACGGAGCCGACGCCATGATGCGGCGGCTGCTCGACGCGCTGGTGGTCGCGCTCGAGGATCTGAGCGATCACAAGCTGCGCACGCTGCTCACCACGCTCGGCATGATGTTCGGCGTCGGCGCGGTGATCGCGATGCTGTCGATCGGCGCCGGCGCCGAGCGCGAGGCGCTGGCGCTGATCGATCGCCTCGGCACCCGCAACGTCGTCGTCCGCGCCAAGACCTTCAAGCCCGACGAGCTCGAGGAGATCCGCAAGAAGTCGATCGGCCTGTCGACCCGCGACGTCGAGGCGATCGAAGAGGCGGTGCCCGGGGTCGACTTCGCGGCGCCGCGCCTCGAGGTCGAGCCGTACAAGATCCTGTCGGCCGGCGGCAAGACCAAGGCCCGGGTCTACGGCATCGGCCACCGCCACCGCGAGGTCACGCCGTTCGCGCTGTCGGAGGGCCGGTTCTTCGACGCCGCCGACGAGCGCCACCATGGCCAGGTCGCGGTGATCGGCGCCGCGGTGCGGCGCGAGCTGTTCGGCGCCGACCCCGCGCTCGGCCGCGATCTCAAGATCAACGACGTCTGGTTCGAGGTGATCGGCGTGCTCGCGCCCGAGCCGTCGGCGACCGGCGCGGTCCAGGGCGTCGCGGTCAGCTCGACCGAGCGCGAGATCTTCCTGCCGCTCACCACCGCGCTGCGCAAGCTCGATCGCGATCCGCTGAAGTCGCCGCTCACCGAGATCGTCGTGCGCCTCACGCCGAAAGCCCCGGCGCGCGAGACCGGCGCGGTGGTCGGCACGCTGCTCGATCGCCTGCACGGCGGCGCCACCGACTACGAGATCGTCGTCCCCGAGGCGCTGCTCCAGCACAGCGAGGACACCCAGCGGTTGTTCAGCCTGGTGATGGGCCTCATCGCCGGCATCTCGCTCCTGGTCGGCGGCATCGGCATCATGAACATCATGCTGGCGTCGGTGCTCGAGCAGACCCGCGAGATCGGCGTGCGTCGCGCGGTCGGCGCCCGCCGCCGCGACATCCGCTTCCAGTTCCTCGTCACCGCGTTCGCGCTGGCGATGCTCGGCGGCTGCCTCGGCGTCGCGATCGGCGTCGGCATCGCCCGCGCGGTCGCCGCCTACGCCGACTGGCCGACCGTGGTGACGACGTCGTCGATCGTGCTGTCGCTCGGCGTGTCGGTCGCGGTCGGCGTCGGCTCGGGCCTGTACCCGGCGGTGCGCGCCGCTCGCCTCGATCCGATCGCTGCCCTGCACAGCGAGTAGCCCTTCCCCTGGAGTCGTCGTGAAGCTCATCTCCTGCCTTGCTGGTCTCGGCGTGGCGCTCGCTGCGCCCGCCGCTGCCGACGACGCGCCGTACCTGCCGCCCGACTTCATCACCGTCGCGCCGACCCTGCCGGGCGGCGCCGATCCCACGACCGCATGGCAGCTCGAGCTGGCCGACGCGCTCCAGCTCGCGGTCCGCCACAACCTCGACGTCACCCTCGAGCGCGAGACCTTGCACATCGCCAACCGCAGCGTCGATCTGGCGCGCGGCGAGCTCGAGCCCAACCTCGGCGTCAGCTACCGCCACGGCGACTTTCGCCGCCCGCCGGTCACGATGGACGAGGGCACCAGCGACGTCGCCGCGCTCGACGACACCCTGGCGGTGACGTACCAGCAACGGTTCGCGACCGGGCTTCGCCTCGGCGTCGAGCTCGACGCGACCCGCACCCGCTCGACCGCCGCCAACGCGATCGATCCGATCAACGTCCGCTCGACCGCGTCGCTGCGGGTCACCCAGCCGCTGTTGCGCGGCTTCTCGCTCGATCTCGCGATCCCCAAGCTGACGATCCTGCGGGCCCGCATCGCGTCGGATCGCGAGCGCCGCCAGCTCGAGGTCGTGATCGCCGACGTCGTCGAGCGCACCGAGAGCGCGTACTGGGACGTGGTCGCGGCGCTGTACCGCCACGATCTCGAGGTCCGCTCGGCCCGCCGCGCCGAGGAGCAGCTCGCCCTCACCCGCCGCCAGATCGATGCCGGCCTGTTGCCGCCGTCGGACCTGATCGGCGCCGAGAGCACGCTGGCCCAGCGCCAGCTCGGCCAGGTCGCCGCCGAGCAGGCAGTCGATCAGGCATCCGATCGGCTACGCGCGGTCGTGAACCTGCCGCGCGATCAGTGGACGCGGCCGATCTTGCCGGTCGAGCGCCCGAGCTTCGCGCCCAGCCCGCTCACCGCCGAGGCGGCGATGGCGGTCGCCCTCGCCAACCGCCCCGAGCCGGCGCAGCGCGATCTCGACGTCGCCGAGGCCGCCCTCGGTGTCCGGAAAGCGGACAACGATCGCCTGCCCCAGGTCGATCTCGGCGTCGCCGGCACGCTGATCGGCCAGGACCGCACCTACGGCGGTGCGATCGCCGAGCTGGGCGGCGCCGACGCCCGCGGCTGGCAGGTCATGCTCGACCTGACGTGGACGCCGCTCGGCCGCACCACCCGCGCCGCCGCCGACATCCAGCGCAGCCAGGCGACGATCGTCGCGGCCCGCCGCGAGGCCGCGCTGCAGCAGGTGTGGATCGAGGTGAAGGACGCGGTGCGCAACCAGGCCGGCGCCGCGCGCCAGGTCGCCGCCGCCGCGCGCTTCCGCGAGCTCGCGGTGCAGAGCCTCGACATCGAGCAGCGCAAGTTCTTGAACGGCACGTCGTCGAACTTCGTCGTCGCCCAGCGGCAGGAGGAGCTGGCCGCCGCGCAGCTCGCCGAGCTGTCGGCGCTGCTCGCCCACCAGAAGGCCACCGCGACCGTGCTCCACGCCACAGGCGTGCTCCTGACCGAGCGCGGCATCTCGCTCGACGCCGCGGCCCGGTAGTCGCTATCATCCGCGCATGCGACGGCGAGCACCCGGATCGGATCGCGATGGCGGCGGCGGCGGCGGCGACGAGGCCAACGGTCCGGCGCCCGGACGACGCACGCTGACCGCGGCGTTGCAGCGCAAGGCCCGCTCGAGCGCGCCCGCCGACAGCGCCGACGCAGCGCCGGCGGCCGCCGACACGGCGTTCAGCGGCGCCGGCCACGAGGTCCCGCATCGCGCGCGGATGGAGGAGGCGTTCGGCCGCACCTTCGGCGACGTCCTCGCGCACACCGACGCCGCGGCCAGCGGCGCCGCCGACGCGATCGGCGCCGACGCCTTCGCGATGGGCAACCGCATCGCCTTCGCCGACCGCGCGCCCGACGAGCAGCTGGTCGCCCACGAGCTGACCCACGTCGTGCAGCAAGGCGCCGGCACGCCCCACGTCGCCGCCAAGGGCGTGTCGTCGCCCGGCGACGCCGCCGAGGTCGAGGCCGACCGTGTCGCCGACGCCGTCGCCGCGGGCGGCAAGGCCGGAGCGATCCGCGAGCACGGCGGCGCCCCGACGATCGCGCGCAAGCCGAAGGCCGACGGCGGCGCCAAGGACAACTTCCCGTGGATCGGCCGCATCTGGAGCACTTCCAGCGCGGCCTTGCGGTCGACGCCGTCGAAGGCCGCCGACGATCCTCACAAGGGCACGCTCGCCGATCTCCCCGAGGGCGACTTCGTCAACGTGATCGCGCGGTCGAGCGGCTGGCTCAAGGTCCAGGCCACCGTCGACGGCAAGGAGCTCGAAGGCTGGGTCTCGCAGGAGCTGATCCTGTTCCACAGCCCGACCGACTGGGACGACGTCCGCAAGATGCCCAGCCTCGGCGACGCGATGGCGTCGCTCAAGCGCGCGCAGACCGAGAAGAAGCAGGGCGTGAAGCTCGAGCAGGGTCGCCAGGAGGCGATCGACAAGGCGGTCGAGGTCGTGAAGCGCAACCCCAAGTACCAGGTCGACGCGTCGACCTACGAGGTCACCTTCGCCAAGTCCGACGCCAAGATCCAGGTGGCGTCGATCGAGGACTTCATCCTGTTCGTCGAGGACGTCGAGCGAAAGTATCCGGGCGCCAAGCCGGCCCACGTCGCGAGCGAGGTCCGCCAGCTGTGGTTCTCCGACTCCAACTGGGACGTGCTGGTCGACAGCGACGGCATCAGCGACGGTGGCGGCCAGGTCGACATCGAGACCGAGCCCAACCCGGTCGCCAAGCAGTACGACATGAAAGATCTGGCGCCGTCGGCCGGCGGCAAGAAGATCGCCACCCGGCTCGGCACCGTCGACATCGGCCACGTCATGGCCGGCATCGACGCGTCGCTGAGCGGCGGCCCCGACGCCTATCCGCAAGCGCGCCTGAAGCAGCGCGGCGCCGACAACGGTCAGTCGAAGTTCAAGTACGAGAAGCTGAAGGAGCTGAATGGCGGCGATCCCAAGTCGTTCACGACCTGGGCCGGCGATCTCGGTCAGGCCTACGCGCTGTTCATCGCCGACGTCGTCGTCCACAAGAAGGGCGGCGATCTGTGGCAGTACGTCAGCCAGTACGCCGCGCCCGATGAGATCCTCGGCGACATCCACGGCTACATCGCGGTCCAGGTCTGGAAGGACACGCCCGCGAAGGACGACCCGACCGGCGGCGCGTTCAAGATCTCGAGCGTGCTGCGCGACCTCTACCTCCTCGACAAGCCCGGCGGTGACAAGGACGACGGCAGCTACCGCGCGAAGTTCGAGAAGGTCAGCGGCAAGGCCGGCACCGAGCTCAAGAACTTCATCTGGAGCGAGACCTTCGCGTTCGCCGAGCCCTGGTACGTGAAGTACGAGATCGACAACTCGCTGGCCGCCGCGCTCGACGGCTACGACGAGCTGGCGCGCGAGTTCAACGTCGAGGCCGGCCAGCACGAAGACCGCGGCGAGAAGCGCAACACGCTCAACGGCGTCGTCGAGGGTCTGTTGAACCAGCTCGACGGCACGCTCGACGGACGCTACACGCCATGACGACCCCGGCGCACAGGCCCTGATGCTTCGCTGGATCGCGATCACGATCGCGGTGCTGATGATCCTGTCGGGCGCGTCGGCGATCTACGCCGGCCTGGTGGCGCGTGGTCGCTACGAGCCTGCGGTGGTCGGCTGGGGCGGCGACGAGCTACGCGTGGTGCGGCGCCACGAAGCGCAGGCGATCATGCACGACATCGTCCGCGGCACGACGGTCGTGGCGACCTTGGCCGGCAGCCTCGACACGATGTGCGATCCGCCGTGGATCATGCTGGTCGACGTCGACGGTGACGGTCGGCTCGACGTCTATCACCGCCACTGCGGCGGCCACGGCTACCTGCGCTACCTGCCGGCGACGCGCACGCTCGAGCACGTCGAGCTGGGCTCGGTCGAGCTGCGCGACGCGCCCGTGCTCGAGACGTCGTGGGCGCGCGAGGTCAAGGACTGGCGCGGCCTGCGCCTGATTGTCCTTGGCGCGCTGGTCGCCGTGCTCGGCGGCTTCGGCCTCGTCGTCCTGGTGATGACCGGGCGATCACGCGCCCGCTGAGCCGAATCCGAGCGTCGCGCGGTGGTGGTGCCGACGCGCGTCATCCGACGCCCGCGGCCTTGGCCCAACTGGTCGGATTGGGCACGCTCGGCCGCTCACCGCCGCGCACCAGGTAGCGCACCGCGCCTGCCATCCCGTCGAGCGTGAGCTGCCACATCGGGAACAGCGCCGCGATCACCTCGATCGTCGTACCGCCCCAGTAGCGATCGGGCTCGGGGTTGAGCCACGCGGTGCGACGGAAGTGCGCCGCCAGCCGCCGCAGCCACTCGACGCCCGAGCTGCGCCCGCCCGCGTAGTAGTACATCGCGCCGCCGGGATCGAGCAGCTCCGCCGGATGCATCAGCGCGTCGCCGAGCACCACCAGCTTCTCGTCGCGATCGCTGCCGCTGATCAGGTCCGACACCGCGACCCGCTGGCGAAACTGCGCGTCCTCGTAGACGTGCTCGTAGACGCAGTTGTGGAAGTAGTAGCTGCGGAACTTCGCGAACCGCCCCGACCGCGACGCCGCGGTGAACAACCGCGACGCCAGCTCGGCGTGCGGATCCATCGAGCCGCCGACGTCCATCAGCAGGATCACCTTCACGCGGTTGCGCCGCGGCGGTCGGTACACCAGCTCGAGATCGCCGGCGTTGCGGCAGGTCTCGTCGACGGTCTCGTCGAGATCGAGCTCCTCTTCGGCGCCCTCGCGGCCGAGGCGGCGCAGCCCGCGCAGCGCGACGTCGATCTGCCGGACGTCGAGCACGACGTCGCGGCGGTACTCCTGGTAGCGGCGCTCGCCCGCGACCTGCATCGCCGAGCGGCCGCCGCCCGAGCCGACCCGCATGCCGCTGGGGTTGCGACCGCCGGTGCCGAACGGCGACGTGCCGCCGGTGCCGATCCAGCGGTTGCCGCCGTCGTGGCGCTCCTTCTGCTCGCGCAGCCGCTGCTCGTACAGCGCCCGCAGCTCGTCGAGGCTGAGCGACTTCAGCATCGCGATCTGGTCCGCGGTCAGCTGGCCGAGCAGGCGCGGATCGTCGAGCCACGCCTTCATCTCGGCGGTCAGCTGCGCCGCCGCCTCCTCGACGCCCTTGAAGTAGCGGGCGAACGCGCGATCGAACGCGTCGTAGTCGGCGACGTCCTTCACGCACACGGTGCGCGCGAGGCGATAGAAGCCATCGAGCGAGCTGTCGTGCAGCTCGAGCTCCATCGCCTCGGCCAGCGCCAGCCACTCGTGGCTCGAGACCTTCAGCCCGTCCTTGCGCAGCTCGAACAGGAAGTCGATGAACACGGAGAACCTCAGAAAGGGGAAGGATCGCGATCAAGGACTCGGCTCCCAACCGAGATTCGCAACCTCGCTATCGCTCGGGTGCTCACGCTCGCGCTCGCTTGCCGACCAGCTCGACGTCCTGCTCGGTCTTGAGCAACGTGCCGAGGAACGGGATGCCGCCGCCGATCTTGCCGAGATCGACGCCGGCCTTCTGCAACGCGCAGATCCAGTCGATCAGCTCCGACGTCGTCGGCCGCTTGCGCAGCTTCGGCGTCGCGCGCAGGCCGTAGAACACCTCGAGGCACTGATCGAGCACCTTGTCGGACAGGTCGGGGTGATGGACCCGCACGATCTGCGTCATCAGCTCGCGACCCGGGAACTCGATGTAGTGGAACACGCAGCGGCGCAGGAACGCGTCGGGCAGCTCCTTCTCGTTGTTCGACGTGATGATCACGACCGGACGCTCGCGCGCCACGACCTCGCGGCCGGTCTCGTCGATGCGGAACCGCATCGCGTCGAGCTCGAGCAGCAGATCGTTGGGGAACTCCAGATCGGCCTTGTCGATCTCGTCGATCAGCAGCACCACCCGCGACGGCGCGTCGAGGGCCTGGCCCAGCGGCCCGAGCTTGACGTAGCGGCTGATGTCCTTCACGTCGCCGTCGCCGAACCGCGAGTCGTGGAGCCGCGCGACCGTGTCGTAGACGTAGAGGCCGTCCTTGGCCTTGGTCGTCGACTTCACGTGCCAGCGCAGGAGCGGCAGGCCGAGCGAGCTCGCCAGGTTCTCGGCGAGCAGCGTCTTGCCGGTGCCGGGCTCGCCGCGCACCAGGAGCGGCCGCGCCAGCGCCACCGCGACGTTGACCGCGTGCTTCAGATCCTCGGAGGCGATGTACGTATCGGTGCCGGTGAAGCGCACGAACGACTGCGACGACGAACCAAACTGATCGAAGACCATCGCGGCCTAGCCTAGCGCACTTCGCGCCCCGTCCACCTTACCGCCGCTGTCGTGGTCAGCGCGTGCGCTTGCCGATGACGTAGGCGTCGACGACCGCGTAGATCCACGTCGCCAACCCGACCAGGCCCGCGATGTAGCCGAGGAACGGGATCGCGCCGATGATCGACAGGCCGGCGACCAGCGACACGACGAACACGCCGATCGCCTTGTCGGCCTCGCCGTTGATCAGCTGACCGAGGCCGGGCACGAACGCGCTGCCCACCGCGGGCACGATGCCGCTACCACCAGTCCGCACGAGAGCCTTGCTCATGGCGCGAGTATGACACGGGCGGGGAGCGTTCCGCGCACCGCGCTTCGGCCGCGGCTCCCAGCAGAGACTTCGGACCCTCGCTGCGCTCGTGTCCTCAGAACCATGTCGTCACGCCGAGCATGAACATGCTGTAGCCCGACGAGAACACGCCCTCGTTGATCGGGTTCTGCTGCTGCCCGCTGGGATCGGCGAGGGGCTGCACCGGATCGGAGCCGGGCCGCTTGTCGGGCGGCAGCTGCGCCGCGCCGTTGCAGCCCTGGTTCACCTGCACGACGTTGCAGCCGGTGCCTTGCGTCCGCTGGCCCTCGTGGACGATGCCGCCGCCGATGTCGATGCGCACCTTCGAGAGCGTCAGCGACGCGCCCGCGGCGAGCGTGAGCCGCGCCGCGCCGTCGAGATCGATGCGCTCCCAGTGCGTGGG
>JAYTAJ010001345.1:0-2284 GCA_043737575.1 Myxococcales bacterium
CTGCGCAGCCTGATCGACGTCGGCCTCGCGCAGTGGCGCCTCGAGCGCATGGCGCGGCAGGTGCCGCTCGACGCGCCGTGGACCGCGAAGCGCGCCGCGGCGTGGGACGCGACCACGCTCGGCGCCTGGCTCGACGCGCACCTGTCGACCCAGATCGCGCGCGACCTGCTCGGCGCCGGCCTCGAGTCGGTGTTCGCCGCCGCGCCGCGCGAGCTGTCGCTGCTCCACGCGCTGTTCTACATCCACAGCGGCAAGGATCTGGACACGCTGTTCGGCACCGATCGCGGCGCCCAGGCCACGCGCGTCGACGGCGGCATGCAGCCGGTCGCCGAGCGCCTCGCCCGCGGCCTCGACGTTCGCCTCGACTGCGCGGTGCGTCGCCTCGAGCACGGCGACGGCGTCACCGTGCACCACGATCGCGGCAGCGTCCGCGCCGCGCGTGCGGTCGTCGCGATCCCGCCGCACCTCGCGCACCGCCTCGACTTCGCGCCCGCGCTCGGCGGTGATCGCGCCGCGCTGCTCGCGCGGCTGCCGATGGGCGCCGTCATCAAGTGCACCGCGATCTACGCCCGCCCGTTCTGGCGCGACGCCGGGCTCAGCGGGCTGTGCCTGTCCGACCACGGCCCGATCCACGTGTCGTTCGACAACTCGCCGCCCGACGGTGCGGTCGGCGTGCTGATGGGCTTCGCCGAGGCCGACCAGGCGCGCCGCCTCGGCAAGCTCACGCTCGAGGCCCGCCGCGACGCCGCGGTCGCGTGCTTCGTGCGCGCCTACGGTGACGGCGCCCGCGACGTCGTGCAGTACGCCGACCACGTGTGGGAGGACGATCCGTGGTCGGGCGGCTGCTACGGCGCCTTCGCGCCGCCTGGCGTGTGGACCTCGGTCGGCTCGGTGATCCGGGCGCCGAGCGGCGTGATCCACTGGGCCGGCACCGAGACCGCGACCCGCTGGAGCGGCTACATCGACGGGGCGATCTCGTCGGGGCTGCGGGTCGCCGACGAGGTCCGCGCGGCGCTACCCGTTCAGTCGGTTTGACACGGTGGTCGGCGGTGCCGTACGGAGGAGCATGGCTCGGCGCATCCTGGTGCTCTTCGCTCACCCCATGCTCGAGCGGTCGCGGGTGAACCGCCGCCTGGTCGAGGGCATCACGGGCCTCGACGGCGTGACGATCCACGATCTGTACGAGCGCTATCCGACGATGGCGATCGACACCGATCGCGAGAAGGCGCTCCTGGTCGAGCACGACGCGATCGTCTTGCAGCACCCGTTCTACTGGTACTCGGCGCCCGCGATCATGAAGGAGTGGCTCGACCTCGTCCTCGAGCTGGGCTGGGCCTACGGCCCGGGCGGCACTGCGCTGCGCGGCAAGGTGATGATGAACGCGATCACGACCGGCGGCGGCCACGACGCCTATCACCGCGACGGCCACAACCGCTTCACGATGCGCGAGCTGCTCGCGCCGTTCGATCAGACCGCGCACCTGTGCGGCATGCGCTATCTGGCGCCGTTCGTCGTCCACGGCGCGCTGCGGCTGGCCGACGACGGCGAGCTGCGCGAGCACGTCGCCGAGTACCGCCGGCTGATCGTCGCGTTGCGCGATGATCGGATCGATCTCAAGCGCGCCGCGGCGGCGGCGACCCTGCACGGCTTCGAGCTCGGAGGCGTGGCGTGACCGACACCGTCCTGTTCCAGGCGTTCGTCTATCTGTGCGCCGCGGTCGTGTGCGTGCCGATCGCCAAGAAGCTCGGGCTCGGCGCCGTGCTCGGCTACCTGGTCGCGGGGGTGCTGGTCGGCCCCAACGTGATCGGCCTGGTCGGGCACGAGGGCCACCACGTGATGCACTTCGCCGAGTTCGGCGTGGTGCTGATGCTGTTCATCGTCGGGCTCGAGCTGCAGCCGTCGCTGCTGTGGAAGCTGCGGCGATCGATCGTCGGGCTCGGCGGCCTGCAGGTGTCGGTGACCGCGGTGCTGGTGGCCGGCGCGGCGATCGGGTTCGGCGTGGCGTGGAAGCCCGCGCTGGCGATCGGCCTGATCGCGGCGATGTCGTCGACGGCGATCGTGCTGTCGACGCTGGCCGAGCGATCGCTGCTCAAGACCGGCGGCGGTCAGGCATCGTTCGCGGTGCTGCTGTTCCAGGACATCGCGGTCATCCCGATCCTCGCGATCTTTCCCTTGCTCGGCGTCGCCCAGGCCGCGAGCGAGAGCACTCGACCGGCGTGGCAGACCGGGCTGCTCGTGCTCGGCGCGGTCGCGGGCGTGGTCGCGGCCGGGCGGTTCGTGGTGC
>JAYTAJ010001346.1:0-12178 GCA_043737575.1 Myxococcales bacterium
CGCGACATCCTGGTGAAGGTCGCCGACGCGTACCTGGCCCAGGCCGAGTACGACCGCGCGGTCGACACCTACAAGTTCCTCATCGCGATGGATCCCGAGGCGCTCGGCTCGTCGGCGTGGCAGCGCCAGATCGTCGACACCTGGTCGTCGTCGCTCGATCAGCCCGAGGCCCTCGCCGCCGCCAAGGTGCTGGTCGAGACCTACGGCCCCGACACCGCGTGGGCCAAGGCCCAGCGCAACCGTGACGGCCTCACCCGCTCGCTCGCCGCCAGCGAGGAGCTGCTCCGCACCCTCGCCAAGAACCTGCACGCCGACGCCCAGTTTCGCGAGAAGGCCGCGAAGCCGCCCAAGCGCCCCGACGAGCCGACCGCCGCCGACGACGCGAAGTACCGCGGCTTCCTCGAGAAGCACGGCCTGATCGCGGCGTACCGCCAGGCCTCGGCCGGCTACGGCCTCTACCTGCAGGGCTTCGGCGAGGCGCCCGGCGCCGCCGAGCTGCGCTTCTACCGCGCCCAGATCTTGTTCCTCAAGCTCGCCGAGTTCGAGACCGCGGGCGACGAGTTCCTCGCGGTCGGCAAGACCGCGCCGGTCGGCAAGTTCCACAAGAACGCGCTGCTCGCCGCGATGGCGGCGTTCGAGCGCGCCCGTCCGCCCGACACCGCGGGCAAGCGCGAGCTGGTCGAGGTCGACAAGAAGTTCGCCGCCGCGGTCGACCTGTACGCGACCTTGTTCCCCGCCGATCCCGAGCTGGTCGGCGTGATCTTCAAGAACGGCCAGCGCTTCTACGACTACGGCAACTACGACGAGGCGATCAAGCGCTTCGGCCTGATCGTCACCAAGTACCCCGACCACGCCGACGCCGGTCCCGCCGGCGATCGCATCCTCGCCGCGCTCAACAAGGCCGAGGACTACGAGAACATCGAGGACTGGGCGCGGCGCCTGAAGAGCGCGAAGGCGTTCGCGAGCAAGGACCAGCAGGAGCGCCTCGATCGGCTGATCGTCGAGGCGATCGGCCACAGCGGCGCGAAGTACGCCGCCGCCGGCAAGTTCGAGCAGGCCGCGGGCTTCTACCTGCGGGTGCCCAAGGAGTTCCCCAAGCACCCGCTCGCGGCGGCGTCGATGATGAACGCGGCCGTGGCGTACGAGAGCGCCAAGGAGCCGGAGAAGGCGGCCGACGTCTACCTCGAGCTGGCGGCGAGCTACCAGGAGGCGCCCGAGGCCGAGAAGGCGGCGTTCCTCGCCGGTCGGGTCTACGAGCGCGTCGCCTACTTCGATCGCGCGGCCGAGGCCTACGAGGTCGTGGTGAAGGCCTTCCCGCGCAGCAAGCAGGCGCCCGACGCGCTCTACAACGCCGGCGTGCTGCGCCAGGCGCTCGGCGATCACGGCAAGGCGATCGCGCACTACCAGGACTACGCGAAGCGCTACGCCGATCGCAAGGACGCCCCCGAGGTCGCCTTCCGGATCGGCGTCGTCTACGAGGACGCTGGCGACGACGGCCACGCTGATCAGGCGTACCGCGCCTACGCCAAGGCCTACCGCGACGTCCCGCGCCGCGTGATCGAGGCCCACGTCCGCGCCGCGCGCACGTCGATGCGCCTCGGCCAGTGGAAGCGCGCCGAGGACGAGGCCGAGCTGGTCGCCAAGCAGTGGAAGAAGATCGACGCCAAGGATCGCGCGGCGGCGCGGCCGTGGGCGGCCGAGGGTCGCTACCTCCAGGGCGAGCTGGCGCTGCGCGCCTACGACAAGGTCGGTCTCGACGTGAAGCCGAAGCTGCTCGACAAGACGCTGAAGAAGAAGACCGCGCTGCTCGAGCAGGCGCAGAGCATCTACCTGTCGGTGGTCGAGCTCGAGGAGCTGAAGTGGGCGACCGCGTCGCTGTACCGGGTCGGCCAGATCTACGACAGCTTCGCCGAGGCGCTGCGCACCGCGCCGACCCCGGGCGGGCTGACCGAGGCCGAGGCCACCGCGTACCGCGACGCCCTCGACGGCTACGTCCTCGACATCGAGGAGAAGGCGATCGAGCTGTACTCGGCGGGCTACGGCAAGGCGATCCAGATGCAGGTCTACGACTCGTACACGAAGAAGATCCGCGAGGCGCTCGGCCGGCTGTCGGGCACGAAGTACCCGCCCGAGCGCGAGTCGCGGTCCGACGTGCGCTCCGGCGATCGGCCGCTCGAGGGCGATCTGGTCGAGGAGATCGTCCGATGATGCGCGGCCTCGTCGTCGTCGTCGCCGCGATCGCGCTGGTCGGCTGCGCCAACTCCGGCGCGCAGCAGCGGCGCATCCAGAGCACCGGCCCGAAGGCCGCGCCCAAGCTCGATCCGGTCAAGCCCGAGGCGCGGCTCGCGTTCGAGGCGGCGCTGCGGGCGATGCGGCTCGGCGGGCCCGAGGCGACCGCGACCGCGAAGGCGCGGCTGCAAGCGGCGATCGATCTCGACGGCAAGCTGTGGGAGGCATGGCACGACCTCGGCGTCTTGCGCGCGGTCGATGGCGACGACGACGGCGCGGTCGCCGCGTTCGACAAGGCGCTGGCGGTGAACGGCAGCCACACTCCGACCCGGCTGGCGCGCGCCGAGTCGCTGCGCCGCATCGGCCGCGGCAAGGACGCGCGCGGCGAGTACGAGCAGGTGCTGCAGAACAGCGCGCCCGACGATCCGTCGCGGCGCGACGCGGCGGCGCGGCTGGCGTCACTCCTGCGCGACGCCGGCAGCTACGGCGACGCGATCGAGGTGCTGCGCGACACGCTGCGGGTCTCGGGCGCCAACGCGCGGGTCTACACCGAGCTCGGCCTCATCTACCTGGCCCAGGGCCGCGAGGATCTGGCGAAGCTCGTCGTCGACAAGGCCATCGAGCTCGACAAGGAAGATCCCGCCGCCTACAACGCGCTCGCGCTCCTGTACCTGAAGCAGGGCAAGGCCCAGGAGGCGTTCGATCGCTTCGACTACGCGACGTCGCTCGATCCGAGCTACGTCGACGCCCGCTTCAACAAGGCGTCGGTGCTCCTCGACGCCGGCGACTACACCCGCGCCAAGGCCGAGCTCGAGCAAATCCTCGGCAAGCATCCCGACGACTGGGCGGCGCGGGTGTCGCTCGGCGTGGCGTGGCGCGGCCAGAAAGAGCTCGAGACCGCCAAGAAGGTGTGGCAGGGCGTGGTCGAAAAGGCACCGCGGAAGTCCCGCGCGCGCGGCGACGCGCTGTGGAACCTCGCCGTCTTGAAGTCCGACTTCCTCGAAGACACCGCGGGCGCCAAGACGAACCTGGAGCAATTCCTGCAGGACGCTGGTACGGCGCATCCCAAGCGCATGGCGGCCGAGCAGAAACGCAAGGAGCTAGGCTTGTGACTGTGGTCCAGCACCCCCAATCTGCTCGTCGTCGTCGTCGATTGCCCCCGCTCGGGCTCGGCGCACTCGTGCTCGGGCTCGCGCTGATCGCCGCGCCGTCCATCGCCGCGGCGCAGCCGAGGAAGCCCGGCCCCTCGAAGCCCGCGCCCGCCCCTGCCCCCGTCGCCGCGCCCACCGAGCCGGCGCCCGCGGTGGCGTCCACCGACGCGAAGCCGACCGGCAAGCCCAAGGTCTTCGACTTCACCGGCCTCGACATCGCCGGTCGGCTGCGCACGCCGCAGCTCCTGTACTTCCTCGATCGCGCGAGCGAGGAGCTCGAGCGCGCGTCCCTCGAGCGGCGCTCGTTCATCCCCGAGATGGTGCGCTCCATCGACGAGAGCGCGCTGTGAACCCGCCCGCCGCGGGCGTCGTGCACGTGATCCCGGTCCAGCTGCGCGTCGCCTTGGTCTGGCGCGGTGAGGTGATGGCCGATCACTGCCAAGCCCTGCCCGCGCCGATCACGCTCGGCGCCAGCGCGTCGTCGACCTTCGTCATCCCCGACGTCTCGCTGCCCGCCGAGTTCGGCATCATCCGCCCCGGCAACCGCGGCTACCTGCTGACCTTGTCGGCGGGCATGCGCGGCATGATCTGCATCGACGGCGAGAAGCGCGACGTCTACGACTTCGTGCGCCGCGGCGGTGAAGGCGGCGACGGCGCGGGCGAGTTCCGCGCGACGCCGATCGGCGGTCGCGACTGGGGCGTGATCGATCTCGACGAGACCGGCCACCACCAGTTCTTCTTCCAGTTCGTCCCGATCGAAGCGCCGCTGGTGAAGGATCGGATCCGCCTCGAGCTGCTCCTGCCGGCGCTGGCGTTCTCGTTGTTGCTCCACGCGGTGATGCTGCTGGTGACCTACCGTTTCGATGACGGCGGCGATCCGTACACCTATCCCGGGCCCGCCAACCTGACCGGCCGCTACATCATCTCGCGCATCAACCCACCCGAGCCGCCGCCCGAGCCGCCGAAGATGAAGGGCGACGCCGCCGCCGCGCCCGCCGCGTCGACCGGCGAGAAGAAGAAGGCGAACACCGCGACCAAGGGCGAGACCGGCAAGTCGGGCGGCAAGGGCGAGGAGGAGCGCGCGCGCGATCCCGACGCCAAGGACGTCCCGCCCGACGCGCCGCCACCGCCGCCCGAGGTCGCGTTCATGAAGGGCGAGAACCGCCAGGCCCTCGACGACATGCTGAAGACCGACATCCGCACCTCGCTCGGCAAGTTCACCGCGCTGCCGGGGCCGAAGAAGGCCGGCGGCCTCGGCTTTGGCAAGGGCGGCGGCACCGGCGTCGGTGACGAGATGGGCGGCTCCGGCACCACCCGCAACGGCACCGGCAAGGGCCCGGGCGGCGGCGGTCAGGTCGAGGGCGACTTCGTCAGCCAGGGCAAGATCGACACCGGCAAGTCGCGGCCGCAAGGCCCGGGCGGCAACGGCAGCGGCGTGAAGGAGGTCGCGCTGGTCGCGACCGGCAACGCCAGCGGCGACTTCGGCGGGCTCACCAAGGAAGAGATCGACAAGGTCGTGAAGTCGCGCCAGGGCCTGATCAAGTCCTGCTATCAGCGCGAGCTCGATCGGACCAAGGGCCTCGGCGGCAAGCTGGTCGTCGCGTTCTCGATCTCGGCCGACGGCGTGGTCGGGCGCAACAAGATCGACGGCGGCAAGAGCACGCTGCGCAACGACGCGGTCGAGGAGTGCGTGCTGCGGCAGATCGCGAAGCTGAAGTTCCCGGCCAAGGGAGGCGGCGTCGTCACCTACCCCTTCATCTTCTCGCAGGGCTAGCGGAACGAAGGAGGACACCATGCGTCGACTCGCCTTGTTCGTCGTCACGATCGCCAGCGCCGCCGCGTGCGCGACCGATCCGCAGTACGTGCCGGCGCCGACCGGCATCGAGGTGGGCGCCGGGCCGATGGCGCCGGACACCGCGACCGCGACGCTGATCTTGCCGATCAAGCCCGAGACGATGGCGGACCAGCGCGATCGCGCCGCCGAGGAGGCGCGCCTGGGGCTGCCGCTCACCTACGTGCAGGTCGGCGATCTCGACGTGTCGATCGAGTGGTCGATCAAGAACCTCGACGACCGCGACGGCACCGCGCGCATCCAGATCAACGGCGGCAACGAGCTGTTCTTCTACGTGCCGATCAACTTCGTGGTCGATCCCGAGGAGGACGAGGAGCCGCCGCCGCTGGCCGGCGACATCCCGATCATCGTCAAGGCCAACGGCTCGGTCGGCGGCGTGTTCCGCGAGGATCAGCTGCGCGAGGCGTCGATCGATCTCGACGCGATCACCCGCGGCGCGGTGAACCCGTTCGCGGCGGTCCTGACCATCAACGAGGCCGACCCCGGCGTCACGATCGGCGCGACGCTGGTGCCGCTCGACGCGCTGGCGCAGATGGTGCGCTTCGACATCACGCTCGAGGCCCAGGGCCATATGATCCTCGAGTACGGCCTGCGCATCCGCGACCACCGCGATATCCTGCACCGCGAGCTGCTGTCGGCGCCGCTGGCCGAGCTGGTGACGTTCGCCCCCGCCGAGTTCGTGCCACCGCCGCCGCCCGAGTGACACGTCCCATGTACGAAATTCTGGGAGCAAGGGGGGTCTCATCGTGTCCATCCGTATGACGGCTATGGTCGTAGTTTTGCCAAGGCTGAGCAGCACCCGCGGAGCCGACCGATGAACTTCGAACGTCGTTCGAGCGGGGCAGCCGAGGCCGACGACGACGCCATCGAGGTGCGCGCGATGGAGCTGATGGCGGCGGGTTGCGAATGGCTCGCAGCGGTGGCGCAGGCGACCGCCGAATTCGAGGCCGCCTACGAGTCCGGCGCGACGCACGGGCGATCGGCCCGGACCGAGCCCGGCCGCGGCTTGCTGGTGCCGCGCTCCGGCGTGCCGAGCCACGCGCGGCGACCGAGGCCGCCCGGGAAGGCGACGCGAACCTTGCGGTTCGGCCGCCCGCTCATCCGCAGCGCGGCGGGGGAGCCAGTCGCGATGACGGACGTGAGCGCCGCCCTCGCCCGCGGCAACCTGCTGCCGTCCGCGCTGCTCGCCGAGCTCGAGGCGACGCTGGGCATCGATCTCGGCGCCCAGCCTGACTCCGGTCCGCAGCCGCTCGACCTCGCGACCCGCGCGCGGATGGGACGGGCGTTCGGCTACGACTTCAGCGGTGTCGTGATCCATCGCGATAGTCCGCTCGCGACCGGCGCGACGCGCGCGCTGGTCAAGGACGGCGAGATCCACTTCCGCCGCGGCGCGTATCGCCCGCGCACGACCGAGGGCGATCGGGTGATCGCCCACGAGCTCGCGCACGTCGTGCAACAGCGCGGCAGCGTCGGCGCAGCGCCGGCCTCGCGCCGCGACCTCGAGCGCGAAGCCGATCGTGCCGCGATGCTCGTGACCACCGGCCGCCCGGCGCCGATCGCCTTGCGCGCGCAGGCCAGCGCGACCTACGCGTTCAACGACGACGAGCAGCACGACGAGGGTGGCGCCGAGCACGACGCTCCGGGCGCTGACCACCACGGGCTCGAGGCCGGCTCCGACCCGAGCGCCCCGACGCTGTCGCGCGGGTGGCTCGGGCCCGTGCGCGGTAGCGCTGGTCGCCCGCTGCCCGAGGCGATCCGCAGGCGGCTCGAGGTCGCGCTCAAGACCGACCTCGGCGACGTCCGCATCCACGACGGCGCAGCGTCGGACGCGGCCGCGCGGACGATCAACGCGAAGGCGTTCACGATCGGCAAGGACATCCACTTCGCGCAGGGTCGCTTCGATCCCTCGTCGCGCGCTGGCCAGGAGCTGATCGCTCACGAGGTCGCGCACGCGGCGCAGCATCGCGGCGGCAGCGACTTCTCGACCGCGACGATCAGCACGCCGGGCGAACACCTCGAGGTCGAGGCCGAGCGGTTCGCGCGCGACTTCGTCCGCGCCGAGGCCGACCCCGGCGCGGCGCCGGCGACGCCGAGGACGCGATCCACCGCGCCGATGGCCCGGGCCCCGCTCGCGTCGATCGGCTCGGTCGCCACCGGCAGCAACTCGCGCGCGGTCGTCTATCGCGATGGCGGCGACGGACCGCCGCCGACGCCGGCTCCCAAGCCGAAGGCGAAGCCGGCGGCGAAGGACATCCCCCCGCCCGATCTCGACCCGGGCGAGATCGCCAAGAACGCCAAGGACGCCAACGACCCCGAGAAGGACAAGAAGGACAAGGAGAAGTTCGAGAAGGACAACCCGAAGGCGCCGAAGGATCCCGAGCCGGTCAAGGCGAAGGTTCCGCCGCCAGCGGCCGTCACGGTCCCCGCCCCGTCGGCCAAGGGCAAAGCGGATCCGCCGGCGAAGAAGGGTGGCACCCCCGACAAGACCGCGATGAAGCCGCCGCCGCCGGCGGCGGGTGGCCCCAAGGCGGCGACGGCAAAGGCCCCGGACAAGGGCAAGGCGGAGTCCGCGGTGTGCGCCGCGGCCGACGCCGACGTCGGTCAGTTCTGGGCGAAGGCGCAGAAGGATCCGGCGGCGAACGACGTCTCGAAGCGCTCGTCGGAGATCTGGGCCGCCTCGCAGGGCCTGGCGGCCGCCGAGGGCGACGACATGATCGGCGCGCTGAACCCGGTCACCGCCGTCTACAACAACGGGTTCGCGGAGTCCGATCTCGGCAAGGCGATCGCCGGCTTCGATCAGTCGAAGTCGCCGTACGCCGACTTCAACGAGAAGTACCGCACGTACGCGATGATCGCCGCGGGCATCCGCGACGTCGCGTTCAACGTCTCGAACATCCTCGGCAAGATCGGCCTCGCGCTCACGGTCGTCGGCTTCATCCTCAGCCTGTTCGGCGTCGGCGCGATCCTGATCACGATCGGCCGGGTGATCAACATCATCACGATCATCATGGACGTCGTCGCCGCGGTGGCGGGGCTCGTGCTGGTCGGCGTCACCGCCGCACAGATCAAGGAGGAGACCGACCCGTACAAGCGCGCGAAGCTCGCGAAGCTGCTGATCGAGGACTCGAACAAGGCGGCGTCCAACGTCGTCAACGTCGTGCTCGCGACCAAGGGCGTCGGCAAGGTCGTCGGCAAGGTCGTGAAGGGCATCGGCAAGGGCCTCGCGAAGATCGCGCGCCCGATCGCCGCGGCGATCAGCCGGGTCTACGCGTCGGTCTCGAAGTTCTTCACCAACCTGTCCAAGCAGAAGGGCATCAAGGGTCAGGTCGGCAAGGCGTTCGTCGGGATCGAGAAGGCCGGTGCCGGCGTCGGCAAGAAGATCCAGTCGAACCGCGCCAAGGTCGCCGCCGATGTCGAGGCGCGGGACACCAAGGTCGCCGCGAAGAAGGCGCAGAAGCAGTCGACCAAGGCGGGCCAGACCGCGGACGCCAAGCAGTCCAAGGCCGACGCCGCCGACACCAGGCTCGACGACGCGAAGCAGAAGAAGATCGACGCCGACACCGATCTGAACACGAAGACCTCGGACGCGGCGGCGAAGAAGACCGAGCTGGAGGCCAAGGCCGGCGAGGCCAAGACCAAGCAGGGCGAGCTGGAGTCGGCGAAGACCGCGGAGGCCCAGGCGAAGAAGAACTCGCGCGCGGCCGACGCAGAGCTCAAGGCGGCCGAGAAGGCCAAGGCCAAGGCGGCCAAGGCGCAGAAGGCCAAGGAGACCGCGGCGACGCAGAGCCAGGAGAAGGCGACGGCCGCCGCCGACGCCGCCGAGAAGGCCAAGGCGCAACGCGAAGCCGCGCAGACGGCCGAGACCAGCGCCAAGGAAGCCGCCGAGCAGGCGGCGAAGGCCGAGAAGGCCGCGGCCGATGCCGCGCAGAACGCGAGCGAGGCCGCCGAGCGCGCGAAGTCAGCCGCGGGTGGTGACGCCACGGCGGCGGCCAAAGCAGCGGAAGACGCACAGAAGGCGGCGGCGGATGCCTCGAAGGCGGCCGACGACCTCGCGCAGGCGAACAAGCAGAAGCTCGCCGCCGACAATCAGGCGAAGCTCGCCAAGGATGGCGCCGAGACCGCGGCGAACGCCGAGAAGGCAGCGGCCGACGCGAAGACCAAGGCGGCGGGGGATGCCGAGGCTGCCGCCAAGTCGCAAGCGGCGGCGGACAAGCGCGCGCTGGACGCGCAGAAGTCGGCGGCCGAAGCGCAGGCCGCGGCGAAGAAGGCCGATGCGGACGCGGCCGCGGCGACGAAGGCCAAGCAGGAAGCCGACCTCGCTGCGACCGAGAAGCAGAAGGCCGAGCAAGCCAAGAAGCTCGCCGACGACGCCGCCAAGAAGAAGCTCGACGCCGACGCCGCCGCCGCCAAGGCGAAGGCCGACGCGCAGACCGCCATGGAGCAGAAGGCAGCGGCCGACAAGGCGGCCGTGGATCGCGCCGCCGCCGAGCAGAAAGCCGTCGAGGCGCAGAAGGCCGCCGACGCGCAGAAGCTCGAAGCGGCGGCACAGAAGCAGAAGGCCGACGCGGCCGCGCTCGAGTCCCAGAAGAAGTCGGTCGAGGCGCAGCAGCAGAAGGAGGCGGCGGACGCCCAGGTCAAGCGCGACCAGGCCGATCTCGCCAAGAAGCAGGCCGACCTCAAGAAGGCGGAGCAGGAGGTCGCCGCGAAGGAGGCCAAGGAGGCCGCCGACAGCAAGGCCGCGACCGAGGCCAAGCAGCGCGAGACGCAGGCGGCCACTGCGAAGCAAGACGCCGATCGCAAGCTCGCAGACGACACCAAGACGGCGGTCGAGAAGGCGGAGCTCGCCAAGAGGCAGAAGCAGCTGTGGGACGACCGCAAGGCGGCGGCGACCACGGCCGGCGAGCACCAGCAGGCGGCCGATGCCGCCGCGGCGAAGGCCAAGAAGGCATCGAAGGCCGCCGACCAGGCCCAGAAGGAGGCCGACAAGGCTGCCAAGAGCGCGCAGACCGACCAGACCACCGCGGACGTCAAGCAGAAGGAAGCTGCGGATCGCGCGAAGGAAGCTGGCGATGCGCGCGACAAGGCGCAGCAGGAGGCCACGGACGCGCAGAAGGCGGCCGACGACGCGGCGAAGGTCGCCGAGGAGGCGAAGGCGCACAAGCAGGCGACCGACACCCTCGATCCGAGCTCGAGCGGCGCCGTGCCCAAGGTGCGGACGCCCGATGAGATGACCGGGCGGGCCGCCGCCGAACAGGGGACGTCCTACTCGGTCGGCCAGATGCAGCAGGAGCTCGCGACCAAGAACGACGGGCGCGACAACTGGGGCACCGATCCGCGCTGGAACCTCGATCCGTCGCGGATGCAGCCGCGAGCGCCGCGCATGGGCGAGCTCCGCTCGTCGGCCGCGCGCACGGTGAACGTCTCGGACGTGGTCGCCAAGATCTTCGCGAAGCGGGCCGGCGACGACGCACCGCCACCGCCGACCGCGACGCCGAGCCCGAGTGGTAGCGGCGGGGCGAATCCGCCGCCGGCCGCGGCGCCGGAGGCCAAGCCAGGTGATGCAGGTGCCGGGGGTGCCACCGACGCGGGCCCGATTCCGTACTGGCCCGAGCTCACGAAGACGTACCAGTTCGATCTCGGCGCGATGACCGAGGCGCGCGCGAGCGTCCAGAAGTACAAGCAGGCACAGCAGAAGGCGCTCGACACCGCGCAGAACGATCTCAAGAAGCGCGCCGCGGAGATCCGCGCCGCCGCGGTGTCGAAGAAGGACCCGCTCAAGCAGAACGACTCCGGCCTCACGAAGGACGGCAGCAACCTCGACGAGGCCAAGGCCGGCAGCAAGAAGCAGATCGAGAACGACGACAAGAACGAGAAGGAGAAGCAGAAGGCGGAAGGTCCGGGCCAGGAGGGCGCGGACGCCGCCACGCAGGCCGCTGCCGCCGAGCCGCCACCCGCCAAGGGCTGGTGGGGCAAGATCAAGGCGGCGGCGAACTGGGTGCTGAAGAACACCCTCGGCCGCGCGATGAAGTTCGTCACCGACGCGATCACGACGGGCGTGCTGTTCGTGATCAAGCACTCGATGGGGCTCGATATCCGCGAGATCGCGAATCACGGCATGACGACCGCGGACGCCGGCAAGGCGAAGGCCGGCGAGGGTACGGCCGACAACGCCAAGGCCGGCGCGACCAACACGAAGGTCGAGACCGACGTCGCCGCCGAGGAGATGACGCTCGGCGAGAAGATCGCGGCCGGTCAGAAGAACGTCAAGGAGGCGGACGAGTTCGAGAAGGCGATCGACGACCAGGAGAAGACCATCCAGGCCGAGATCAAGGCCTGCCTGGACTTCGTCGCGCAGGTCGAGGCGCAGTTCGCGAAGTGCAAGGCCGAGGCGGAGGCCGCCAAGGCCGCGCCGCCGGCCGAGCCGGCACCGAGCGCGGAGCCCGCACCCGCCCCGGACGGCGACACCCCCACGCCGGGCGCCGAGCCGGACGCCGGGATGGAGGCGCTACTTCGCGAGGCCGCGACGGTCTGCACCGGTTCGATCGATGCCGAGATCGCGAGCCTCAACGCGCTCAATGCCAAGGGCGCGTCGCTGCTCCACGGCTCGGCGGGCAGTGACCCCGGTGAGATCGCGGAAGCCAATCGCCTGGCCGGCGAGGTCGAGCGCGGGGCGCTGCACACGGCGATCGCGAAGCTCGAAGCGCTCCGCGGCAAGGTCGCCAGCGGCAAGGAAGACGCGATCACGGCCGCGGCCGGCGAGATCGATGCGGCCTGCATCGAGGGCCGCGACGCGATCATCGACGCCTACGTCGCGGCCGAGCAAGAGCTGCTCGCCAAGCCGCCGGCGCCGCCGACGCCGATGGGCCCGGCGCCCCAGCCGCGCGCTGCGCCCCCGTGACCCCAGCCGGTCCGGCCGGGCCGCAACCGCGGTAGCGTCGACCGGCAT
>JAYTAJ010001347.1:0-2283 GCA_043737575.1 Myxococcales bacterium
TTGCGGGTCTTGCCGTAGGCGCCCTCGAGCGAGGCGATCAGCGCCGAGAAGTCGGTCGACGGCGCGTGGACCGACTCGGGGGGCAGCTCGCGCCACGGCCGCTCGGCCGGACCGTCGGGCAGGAGGTGGCCGAGGTACAGGCGTCCGGGCCGGCCGCCGGGATCGACCGCGATCGCGCCGACCAGATCGAGCCGCAGGAGCGCGAGGTCGGTGAGATCGTCGCGGGTCAGGGCCTCGCCGCGCAGGTGGGTGTGGACCAGGCGCAGGCCGCGGAAGCGACCGGCGGCGCCGCGCAGACGGCCGACGTCGGGCAGCACGATCTTCGAGGCGTCGCCGACGAAGACGTGGGTCACCGCGCCGCGGCGGTCGATGAACACGCCGACCTGACGGTGCAGCTCCGCCGACAGCTCGGCGAGCGTGCCCGCGAGCTCGGGGCTCACCACCTCGGTCGGGCCGACCCGGCGCCGATAGATGCGCTCGAGGGCGTGGAGCTGGCTAGCCTTGAGGCCGGCGACGTTGCCGGTGACTTCGTCGGTCATGCGCGGCTCGACTATACGGCACGCACGGACTTTGTCTGCGGCCGCACGGTTCCTGCGAAGTCGGACGATCCACGCCGATGGCTGCCGGACTCGGCGTGTTCGACGGCGTATACTGCGCGCGTGGCGCGGTTCCGTGCACTCGTCCTGCACCCCGACCGCAAGGTCGTTGCAGAGCTGACCGAGCTGGTCGCGAGCCGCGATCTGGCCGTCGAGTCGACCGCGTCCGCGACCGACGCGCTGCGCCGGGTCCGCCTCGCGGTGCCGCACGCGATCATCGTCGGCCACGATCCGCCCGCGCTCGACGGCATCCGCTTCCTCGAGTCGACCGTCGCGATCGCGCCCGACGCGCTGCGCGTGGTCGTGGTCGAGTCCGCCGACGTCGCCGCCGCGGTCGAGCGCCGCTCGGCCGACGCCGCGACGATCATCCGCGTGGTCGCGCGGCCGGGCGAGCGGACCCAGCTCACCGCGCTGGTCGGCGAGGCGGTGAAGCTGCTCGGCCTGGTCGAGGATCAGCGCGAGCTGGTGCGTCGCCTCGCCAACGAGCACGAGCGCCTGAAGCGGCGCGGCACGCTGCTCGACGTCGTCGTCAAGGAGCGCACCAAGGAGCTCGAGGACAGCTACCTGAAGCTCAAGGAGGCGAACCGCCAGGCGCTGTTCGGGCTGGCCGAGGCGATCGAGGCCAAGGACCCGTACACCAAGGGCCACTGCGGCCGGGTCGCCGCGTACGCGCTGGTCCTGGCGAAGGAGACCGGCTATCCCGACGACGGCCTCGAGACCCTGGAGTTCGGCGCGTTCCTCCACGACATCGGCAAGATCGGCATCCGCGACTCGGTGCTGCTCAAGCCGGGGCCGCTCGACGACACCGAGTGGATCCACATGCGCGAGCATCCGGTGAAGGGCTACGAGATCGCGCGCAAGGTCGACATGCTGCAGCCGATCATGGGCGCGGTGCGCAACCACCACGAGCGCTGGGACGGGACCGGCTACCCCGATCGGATGAAGGGCCCCGAGATCCCGCTGGCGGCGCGGCTGGTCGCGATCGCCGACGCCTTCGACGCCATGGCGACCGAGCGTCCCTACAAGGCGGCGCTGCCCCTCGCCGAGTGCGAGCGCCTGCTGCGCAAGAACTCCGGCATCATGTTCGACCCCGAGCTGATCGAGCTGTTCATCGAGCGCAAGGTCGGCCTGCTGTATCAGGAGCTCGACGACGACACGCTCGCCGACGGCACCGATCCGTGACGGCTACTTGGCGCCGTCGTCGAGCGCGGTCAGCGCGATCGCGAGCGCCTTCTTGGCCCGCAGCACCGTCGCCTCGTCGGTCTTGATCTTCTGGTAGGCCTTCAAGACCTGCTCCTGGTAGGTCGCGTTCTCGGCCTCGAGCGCGTCGAGCTGCGCGGTCTGCTCGGTGACGCGCAGATCGCGGGCGGCGATCGCGGTCTGGTGCTCGACCAGCGCGCGATCGCGATCGCCGATCGCGGCGCGGGCCGCGGCCAGCTCGTCCTCGACCCGCTTGATCGTCGCGCGGGCCGAGGCCAGGCCCTGCTCGAGCTGGGTCCGCTCGTGGCTGACCTCGTCGCGCTGGCGGGTCATCGCCGACAGCTGGTGGCGGCCGTCGACCAGCGCGGCCTCGAGCTGCGCCGCCGCGGCCTCGAGCGCCTCGCGGGCGGTGGCGGCCTCGGCGAGCTGCGCGGTCAGCGCGTCGCGGGCGGCGGCGGCCTCGGCGCGCTCGGCGGCGTTGCGGCGG
>JAYTAJ010001348.1:0-5283 GCA_043737575.1 Myxococcales bacterium
CGCCGCCATCTCCCCTCGCTGCCACCGCTCGCGCCGCCCTCTGCTCCCTCGGCTTCAAGCCGACCGAGGCCGCCACCGCCGTCGCCCACGCCATGACCCACGTGGGCACCGACCTGCCGCTCGACGATCTGATCCGCGCGGCCCTGCGCGCCTGCCGCAAACCCGCGAGCTAGCCCCGCCACCTCCGGGTTCTGGTTCCGGAAGAGAGATCAAAAATCACGGAACCAGTAGGGCCTGTGCGGGTGTGTGGTCAACGTCGATCGCGTCACCGCCGCTGCGTCGTGCAGCGACGTTGTCCAAGCGGGAGTGGAGTGTCCGCGACTCGTCGCGCGTGCCTCGGCCGCAAGCGCGGGCACTCCACACCCGCGGCACAACCCACAGGCCCCCGCCTCCCCCGCTACCCCTCGACCGCCAAATCCGCGATCACCCGCAGCCCCACCGCGCGCAGCGTCCCGCTCGCGATCCGATTCTGCTCCGTCGTTCGGACATGCTCCGCGATCCGCGCGCCGATCGCGTCCTGCGGCAAGCGCCGGCCGATATAGCGGTGCAAATACTCGAAGCGGTGCAGCTCGTGGACGACGAAGCGCGACGCGATCGCCTCGAGCATCGCGGCGCCGGTGTGGAGCGGCTGGTGGTGATGATGCGCGTGATGCCAGCGCGCGACTGGATCGGCGTGGCCGTGCTCGGCGTGGTCGTGGCCGTGATCGACGTGGCCGTGGCCGTGCTCGGCGCGGCCGTGGTCGACGTGCTCGGCGTCGTAGCGCTCGGCGGCGACCAGCAGCTCCTGCGTCTCGTAGTACCAGCGCAGGGTCTCGACGTCGGGCGCGTCGCGATCGAACTCGTCGGCGATCAGCCGGCCGCCGGGGACGAGCAGCCGCACCGCGCGATCGATCGCGGCATCGAGGGGCGTGATGTGGTGCAGCGACGCGGTGAACGCGATCGCGTCGAACGGACCGTCGTCGAACTGCAGAAAGTCGATTTCGACGAAGCGGACGGCGGGGGCGTCGACCGGATCGCGCAGCGACAGGTCGAGCGCGGTGACCTCGAAGCCGCGCTCGGCGAGGGCCTGCGCGACCGCGCCGCGGCCGCAACCGACCTCGAGCACGCGGCGGCGGCCGCCGAGCGCGGCGGCGAGGAACCCGGCATTCTCGTCGAGGCGCTGCAGCTCTGGTGTGATCACGCGCGCATCGTAGCCCGTGTCACGTGACACCGCGTCGGTGTCATTGTGTCCGCGCCGCGACACCGGGCGCGCGGCAACCGCGCGGACGCACACCCGCGGGCTCGGCACGAGAGCTGCAATTTGGTCGGGCCATGACTGATTCGACGCTCGCCACCAGCCCCGCCGCGATGCACCGCGAGATCCGCGCGTGGATCGACTACTACGCTCACGCGCTGCCGCGCCCCGCGCGCGATCTGGAGGCCGCGATCGATCGCCTGGTCGCCGAGGCGCTGCGTCGCCTCGATACGATCGGCGCCGATCGCACGCTTGCGATCGCGCCGCATCCGCCGTCGCGCCACGCGCCGGCCGAGGTGCTCACCGCCGCGATGATCCTCGACGCGATCGATCGCCGCGCCGCCGAGACCCTCGCGCTCGACGCGGGTGCGCCCGGTCACGTCGCCGCGGTGGTGCAGGTACTCGACACCGTCGCGACGCTGCGCCGCGAGCTCGGGCTCGAGGCGCGTCGCGATGTCGAGCTGCCGTGGCCGGCGTGGGAGGCGGCGTCCGACATCTTCGATCGCTGGCTCGCGGGCCGCGCGGCCGAGACCGCGGTTGCCGTCGACGTCGTCGTCGTCGATGTCGTCGATGTCGTCGTCGCCGCCCGCGCCGCGTGAGTCAGTGCCAGAAGCCGATCGACACGCCCGCGTTGCCGAACCGCGGCGCGAAGTCGCCGGTCGCGCCGAGCCGCAGGCGGTAGCGGCGGCTCCACACCGCGAAGCCGACGACCGCGACCTCGATGCCCGCGGTGGCGTGGAGGCGCCCGGCCACGCCGTCGAAGCGGCCGGGCTCCCAGTAGCTGCCCGCGCGCACCCGCAGGCGGCCGGGCAGGGCCTCCCACTCGGCGCCGCCGCGCAGCCACCACGACGGCGCGCGGCCCGAGGCCTGCCAGCGCTTCGCCGCGAACGCCTCGAGGCCCATGCCGTCGGCGACCGGCCCCGCGATCACGACGTCGGCGCCGACGATCAGCTGGCGCTCGTCGCGGAACCGCCCCGCGACCCACTGGTTCCACCGCGTCGGCGCGAACCGCCACGCGACACCGACGCCGAGCTGCCACGGCACCGCGACCCGCGCGGGCAGGATGAAGCCGCGGCAGTCCATCGGATCGCAGGTGGCGGTGTCGACGGTGCGGCCGGTGACCGGCAGCGACCCGATCGCGCCGATCCGCAGATCGCCGCCGAACGGCCGGTACAGCGCGCCGACCTCGAGCCCGCTGCCGGTCAGCTCGAACATCGGTGACTCGTCCTCGAGCTCGAGGCTGCCGATCCGCAGCGCGGCGCCGAACGTCCAGGTCTCGTCGCCGGGCGCGAAGGCGACCGCGACCTTGCCGACCGAGGTCGTCGCGGTGAGCGTGCCGTCGGCGGTCGGCAGCCCCACCGCGGCGGCGCCGCCGACGATCGCCACGCCCCACGCGCCGTAGACGCCGCTGATGCCGAAGCTGGTGCGGCGATCGTCGCGATCGGCGTCGGCGAGGCCGTTGTTGTCGAAGTCGCTGGCGACCACCGCCGACAGCGCGTCGAGGTGGAAGTCCCAGTCCCAGACGTCGGTCGAGGTCGCGGGTCGCGCCGCCGCCGCCGCCGGGTTCGACAGCGCGCCCGCCGAGCCCTCGGCCACCGCGATCTGCACGCCGCCCATGCCGACGATGCGCGCCGAGCCGACCACCGCGCCGTCGTACAGATCGAGGCTCCAGTCGCGCGACGTGATCGGCCCTTCGTCGCCCGCCGCCGCCGCCGCCGCGGCGCCGAGCGCGATCGCCGCGATCGCCGCGGATCGGGAGAGCGGACCCATCGCGCGATCATATCCGGGTACAGTCGCGCGCAGCGATGTCCGTGGTCCGCGATACGAGCGAGGTGCGGGTCACGCCGCACGAGGCGGGCGAGCCGACCTCGCTGCCGTTCAAGCGCCACCTGTTCATGCTCGCGGTGGTGATGGCGGCGGCCGAGCTGATCGCGATCGGCTACCCGCTGTGGGCGATGTTCGATCTCGGCGGGCTGCGGGCGGGCACGCTGCTCCGCCTCGGCCTGCCGGTCGCGATCGGCGCCGCGGTCGCGTGGACCGCAATCGTCACCGGCTGGCTGGTGCCGATCCGATCGTGCGTCGCCGGTCGGCGCCGCGGTGAGCGCGTCGGCAAGGACCTCGCGAGCCGCGGCTACCGTGGCTGTCTGCGCACGCCGATGCGGGTCTTCGTCGGGCGTACCGTCCTGTGGGTCGTGATCGCCGCGGCGCTCGGCGTGTTCCTCGCCCGCTACCAGGGCTGGCCGCGATCGCGAGCGCTGGCGATGGCGTCGATCGCCGGGCTCCACGCCGCGCCGCTCGCCGCGCTGCGCGCCGCCTGGCTCGAGCGCATCCTGCGCGGCGTGCGATCGCGGCTGTTCGTAGTGTCGCCGCCGGTCCGCGCCTTCGCCGACGATCACTTCCGCCGCCTGGTGCTGGTGTCGATGGGCGCCGCCGCGGGCGCGCTCACGGCGCAGGCGGCGTTCCTCTACTACTTCGTGCCGATCTCGTTCGAGCACTACCTCGCGCTCGAGACCTACCTGCCGACCGCCGCGGGCCTCGGCTGGGCGGCGTGGACGCTGGTCGCGCACCTCCAGACCCGGCCGATGGTGCGCTACCTCGCGGCGGCATCGGGCGACGGCGGCGAGGCCGCGGCGGTCGGCAACGCGACGCAGGTGTACCGCCTCGCGCAGTCGTTGCCGTACCGCCTGGCCGCCACCGCGATCGTGGTGTGGGTCGTCGTCGCGGTCGCGGTCGGCTTGATCGCGCGCTGGTACCTGGCGATCGAATTCGACGACACCATCGTCGGCATGGTCGCGCTGCTGATCGTGGCGCTCACCGCCGCGATCTACGAGACCCTTGGCCACCGCGAGACCTTGCGGCCGCTGCTCTCGCACCTGTCGACCCGCTACCGCATCCCGGTCCGCGCGGTCGCGACGCCGTTCTCGCTGCGCGCCAAGCTGCTCTTGTCGTTCGGCGGCGTCGTGATCCTGTCGTGCGGGATGGCGCTCCTGTGGGGCTTCGTCCAGTACAAGAACCTCGCGACCGAGGCGGTCGCGCGCCAGGCTCACCTCGGCCTCGCGTGGGTCCAGTCCGAGGTCGCCGCCGCCGCCGCCAACCAATCGACGCCGCCGACCCCCGGCTTTGTCGCGTCGACGTTGCGCGAGCTTGGCACCCGCAACCCCGAGGCGTCGTCGGTCGTGTACTACGTCCCCGACGGCGACCCGGCCCAGCAGGAGGCGGTCGGCGGCGGACCGATGGGCGCGCCGCCGTTGCCCTGGTACATCGCCGCGCAGATCGTCCGCATCCAGGGCGCGCGGGTGTCGATCGGCCCCGCCGCGCTCGCCGGCCACAGCGCCCGCCTGCACGTCATCTGGCACGGCGTCGACTACGACCTCGGCGGCGTCGCCGTGCTCTACCCCGACTACCGCGGCCGTGGCGAGTCGATGGTGCGGCCGCTGAAGGAGCTGCTGCTGTTCTTCGTGTTCCTGTTCGCCGCGTGCGCGGGCATCGTCCTCGTCACCGTCGCGCAGTTCGTCACGCCGATCCGCCGCCTCGAGCAGCGCGCCGACGCGATGGCGCGCGGCGAGCTCGCCGATCCGGTGACCTCGGGCGGCGACGGCGACGAGGTCGGCCGCCTGACCTTCGCGCTCGAGGAGATGCGCCGCGCGCTGCGCGACAAGCTGCGCTCGACCGAGGAGGTCAACCTCGACCTCGAGCGCGCGGTGCAGCGCCGCACCCACGACCTCGCGAAGAAGAACAAGGAGCTGGCCGAGACCCTCGACAAGCTCACGCGCACCCAGGCCCAGCTGGTGCGCTCCGAGAAGATGGCGTCGATCGGTCAGCTGGTCGCCGGCATCGCCCACGAGATCAACAACCCGGTCAACGCGATCGTCAACACCGTCGGCCCCCTCGAGGACGCGATCGGCGAACTGGCCCGCGATCCCGGCCAGGAGGCCGCCGCCGCCGACATCCGCGACATGGTCCGCGTGGTCCAGCGCGGCGCCCAGCGCACCAAGGCCATCGTCACCGCGCTGCACAACTACTCGCGCACCGACGACGACACCGTGGTC
>JAYTAJ010001349.1:0-2279 GCA_043737575.1 Myxococcales bacterium
GCACGTGCAGTTCGGCTCGGGCACGTTCATCCCGAGCCTCGCGCTCGAGGCCCAGCGGCCGATCGGCGACGTCACGCTCGCGGCGTGGGCGCTGGTGCACGCGTCGCTGTACCAGAACGACGCGCAGTACCTCGCGGGCGATCGCTACTCGGGTGGCTTCACCGCCTCGTCATCGCTCGGCACGCGAGCGCTGAGCGTGAGCCTCGCCGCCGAGGTCCACGCCGAGACCGCCGAGCGCTGGGACGGCCGGGTCGATCAGGACGAGGGCAACGCCGGCCGCACCGACGTGATGCTCGGCGCCGCGGTGGCGTGGCGGCCGCTGCCGTCGCTCGCGCTGGTCGGCGACGTCAAGGTACCGGTCTACTCGCACGTCGTCGGACCGCAGCTCGACTATCCGATCGTCGTCGGGCTGTCGGTGGTCGCGTCGTTCGAGCTGCGGCGCAAGCCGTCGTGGCGCGGGCTCGATCGCGCACCGCTCGGCGCGGCCGGGACCGCGGCGCCGCTCGTGCCGGTCGCGGGCCGCGTCACCGTGATCGATCTGTGGGCGGCGTGGTGCGCGCCGTGTCGCGAGCTCGACCTTGGCCTCGCGGCGCTGGCGCGGCGCTACCCCGATCGCCTCGCGGTCCGCACCCTCGACGTCGTCGACAACGACAGCGCGGCGTGGACGCGCCACCTCGCCCCGGGCGGCTTCGATCTGCCGCACCTCAAGGTCTACGGCGAGGGTGGCGCGCTGGTGTTCGAGCGCACCGCGCCGCCCGCGGAGCTGCTGCGCGCGGTGGAGGCGATTCTTCAAGGCACGGCGCAGGTGCCGAGGTAGCCGTCGGGCGCGACGCCGCACTCGGCGTGACATCCGAGGCAGCGCGGCTCGTTCTCGCTGACCACGCGGCGCTCGAGATCGACTCGCTGCCAGTGCCAGCCCAGCTGCAACGGATCGCCGCCGTCCGCGATCCGCTGCATCACCGTCCACTGCGTGATCGGCCCGACGCAGGTGGTGTCGGCGAAGTCGTACTCGACCTTCAGCAGCACCGCGCCGACCGGGAACGCGGCGTCGCGCGCGAGGTAGGGCCCGCGCGCCGCCGGATCGGCGAGCACGCGGATCCGCCCGAGGTCGTGATCGGCGCTGCCGCGGCAGTCGCGCACCTCCTGATACGTCGCCAGGTAGTCGGCCGGGAACACCGCCACCGGGTCGGCGCCGTCGTCGCCACACCCGACCAGCGCGACGACGACCGCGAGCCCGAGCGACGCGCGCATCACCGCAGGCGCACGGCGCGGATGACGTTGTTGCCGGTGTCGGAGATGTACAAGAACCCGCCCGCGACCTCGAGGCCGTAGGGCCGCTTGAGCTGCGCCGCGGTCGCGACGCCGCCGTCGCCGTCGTAGCCCGCGTCGCCGCAGAGGCCGACCGCGGTCCGGATCGTCCCGTCGGGCGCGATCGCGCGGACGCAGTGGTTGTAGACGTCGGTCACGTACATCGTGCCGTCGGTGTCGAGGGCGAGATCGACCGGGTTGAACAGCGTCGCCGCCAGCGCCGGGCCGCCGTCGCCGGTGTGGCCGGTCTGTGCGACGCCGCCGATCGGTGCGGTGCCCGCGAACCGCCTCACCGTGCCGGCGGGGTCGATCGTGCGGATGAGCGCGTTGGCCGGATCGGCGAAGTACAGGTTGCCGGCGGGATCGAACACGATGCGGCCGCCCGGATCGGCCGACTGCCCGAACGGCTGCGCCATCCGCAGATCGATCGCGGGGCCATCGTCGCCGGCGTAGCCGGGCGTGCACGGCGCCCCGCAGGTCGAGGTCGCGCCGCAGGTGGTCTTGCCCGAGCCGGCCGGCACGCACGCCATCGGCTCGATGCCGACCGCGCACGGCCCCGGTCCCGACGGTGGCGCCGCGTCGATCACGCACGCGCCGGCGAGGCGGCGGATGGTGCCGGTGCCGCCGTTGTCGATCGCGCGCAGCACTTGGTTGGCCTGATCCATGACCACCAGATCGCCGCTCGGCGCGAACGCCAGGCTCGACGGCAGATCCAGCGTCGCCGCGAACGCCGGGCCGCCGTCGCCGAAGTAGGCGCGGCGTCCGTCACCGCAGGTGTCGACGATCGTCCCGGTCGCGAGATCGATCGTGCGCAGCTTGCTGTTGTGCCACGCGGCGACGATCAGCTCGGCGCCGCTGGGATCGAGCACCATGCCGGTCGGGTGGTTGAAGTCGTCGTTGGCCGGATCGTCGAGGGTGCCGCCGAGCTCGCCGCGGCCGGCGACGTGGCGCAGCGTGCCGTCGGCGGCGAG
>JAYTAJ010001350.1:0-12121 GCA_043737575.1 Myxococcales bacterium
ACCGCTACTCCACGTAGTGGAAGGTGCTCAGCACGCTGAAGCCGGTCTCGGTGTCGACGAAGAAGGTCTGGCTGTCGTACTGCCACGGGTTCGGGTGAGAGGTGATGTAGCAGCCAAAGAACTCGCGGCCGTCGGTGCGCCCCGCCAGGTCGTGCAGGCCCGGCGCCGGATCGATCGCGAGCCCGCCGTTGAAGTCGGCGAGCGCGACCGCGGCCGCGACCTCGTCCTGGACCTCGGCGCCGTTGGCCAGCGTCGGACGGATCGTCGCGCCGGGCGGCAACAGCTCCGGGGCGATGCCGAAGCACGTCATTCCCGACAGGCCCTCATCCGGGCTCGTCACCAGCGGCACCCAGTCGAAGTGGGTGTACAGGTTGGCCTGGCCGTCGGGGTGGCTGACGTCGTTCACCGCGTCGACCAGCACCTCGAACGGCCCGCGGAACGTCGCCTCGTTGCGCAGGGCGCGGAACACCGCCGGGCCCACGCCCGACGTCGCCGCGATCGCTGCCGCGGTCGCGTACGGCCGCGTCGCGACCAGCGTCGAGACCACCGTCTGGTTGATCAGGAACGCCAGCACGCCGCGCAGCTCGTCGGCGCTCGCGGCGTTGACCAGCGCGACGATCGCCGCCGCATGGTCGACCGACACCGCCAGCTGGTCGTGGATGCCGTCGCAGCTCGGGCCAACCAGGCTGGCCGTGCGCGCCGCCGCCAGCAGCTGCTGCAAGCGGGTCTCGGCGACGCCGCTGACCGCCACCACCGACGCCACCGACGCGAACGGCGTGACGTTGCGGGTGTCGACGATCGCCTGGGCGACGTTGCTCGGCAGGTAGGCGTCGAGCGCCGCGAACGTCGCCGTGTTGACGTAGGTCAGGAAGCCCGCGCACTCGGCCGCGGTGTCGCCCGGATCGGGGTTGATCGTCGGCGGGCCGCACTCCTCCTGGAAGCCGTCGTGGATCGCCGCCGCCTTGTGCGCGGTGCCCCAGTAGAAGATCGCGCCGTAGGAGTTCTCGCCCGCGCCGTACTCGATCTCGACGTAGTACTGGTTGCTGGCGTGGTCGTGCAGCACGATCTGGTTGATCTCCTCCGGGTCGACGCGGTCGAACGCCTCCTCGACGGTCGTCACGTCGGTGTGCGCCGACTCCTGCACCGCCAGCACGATCTGCGCGCGCTCGAGCGCCGACAGCCCCGGGATCGACGCCACCGTCAGCGTCTCCATCGCCAGCACCTCGCCGCCGATCCCGCAGCTGCCCAGCGCCGCCGTCTCGCGGTCCAGCGGGTCTGTCTCCGCGGTGCAGCCCGGGGCTGCCGCGACCAGAAACCAGCTCAACACGATCGCGAGATGCAGGGGGCGGCGCATGGGTCGTGGCGTATCACGCCGCCGCGGTCGCTTGCGCGCGAAATGCCGGTGCGGCTATACTGAACCCAATGGTTCAGTATAGCGCCCAGCTCGACAGCGGCTTCGCTGCGCTCGCCGACGTCACGCGGCGTGGCATCCTCGAGCGCCTCGGGCGCGGCGACGAGTCGATCAGCGGCCTCGCCGCGAAGTTCGACATGACGCTCACCGGCATCAAGAAGCACGTGCAGGTGCTCGAGGCCGCGGGGCTGGTGACGACGGAGAAGGTCGGCCGCGTCCGCACCTGTCGCCTCGGCCCGCGCCGCCTCGAGGACGAGTCCGGCTGGATCGCGAAGTATCGGCAGATGCTCGAGGCGCGCCTCGATCGCCTCGGCGAGTTTCTCGAACGCACGAAAGGCAAGCGATCATGAGTACCCGAGCTACCGTCACCACGCCGTCCGACCGCGAGATCCGCACCGAGCGGACCTTCGCCGCGCCCCGCGATCAAGTCTGGCGCGCGCTCACCGAGCCGCGCCTGGTCGCCCAGTGGTGGGGCCGCGGCCACCGGCTCGTCATCGAGCGCATGGTGGTCGAGCGTGGCGGTCACTGGCGCTTCGTCGAGCACGCGCCCGACGGCGTCCACGGCTTCGAGGGCCGCTACCGCGAGATCGTCGCGCCCGAGCGCATCGTCTGGACCTTCGAGTGGGATGGCATGCCCGGTCACGTCGTGCTCGAGACGATGAGCCTCGAGGATCTCGGCGACGGCCGGACCCGGCTCGTCACCGTGTCGCTGTTCTCCTCGACCGAGGAGCGCGACGGCATGCTGAAGTCCGGCATGGAGAAGGGCATGAACCAGGGCTACGACGCCCTCGACACCGTGCTCGCCCGCGGCGTCGCGCCCACCGATGCCCCGGCGCCCGCGCGCGAGCTGTCGCGGGTCGCCTTCACGATGTACCCGATCACCGACGTGAAGCGCGCCCGCGCGTTCTACGAGCAGACGCTCGGCCTCACGCCCGGGCTCGCGGGCGGGCAGGGCGACCTGTACTGGGTCGAATACGACCTTCCCGACGGTGGCTGTTTCGCGATCACCAACACCACGGGATCGCGGCCCAGCGCCGACGCCGGCGGCACCATCGCGCTCGAGGTCCACGACCTCGCGGCCCTGATGCGGCGCCTGAAGGATCAGGGCGTCAGTTTCAAGAGTGACGTCATCCGCGGCCCCCACTGCCAGATGGCCGTCTGTCTCGACTCCGAGGGAAACTCGATCCTGCTCCACCAGCTCGACGCCGCGGCGCCGCGTCAGACGTGCTGATCGAAGTAGATCGGATTGCCGTCCGGGTCGACCACCACGAAGCTGGCCGGCCCCGTCGTCGTCTCGTCCGCCGCCATGGCGTTTTTTGCCGGACCTTTCCGCACCTGACTCCCGTCGAGTCTGTGCGTCCGCCCGCCAGCAAGGAGCCACGCAGTGTTACCCTGCTGTCATGGTGATGAATCTGGCGGGCATTCTGATCGCACTGATCGTTGCGGCGGGTTGTGGCAAGGACGCCGCGAGTGACACAGCGAATGAGCTGAAGCAGCTCAAGGCCGAGATGTGCGCGTGCAAAGACCTCTCGTGTGCGGAGGCCGTCGCGGCCCGGACGCGCGACCTGAGCGATCGCTACCGGGCGTCGTCACCGACGACGGCGCAGATGAAGGCCATTGCGCCGATGTTCGACGACCTCTCGGCGTGCCGTTCGCGCGTGACCGGCATGAGTGCCGCGGAGATGGAAGCGGCCGACAAGGCCGGCGAGCAGGTCGGTGAGCTGGCGCGGCTGAAGGACGCGATGTGCGCGTGCAAGGACGAGTCGTGCACCGACGAAGTCGACGGCAGGCTACGCGAGCTCGCGGCGACTCATGGTGGCACTCCCAGCGCAGGCACCAAGTGGGCCGCCGCTCCGATCTTCGAAGAACTCCAGAAGTGCCGATTCAAGGTGACGGGTGAGGCCGCCCCCCCTGATGAAGCGATCGTCGAGCTGAAGGCGATCACGAAGGAGATGTGCGCCTGCCCGGACAAGGCGTGCGCCGAGCGGGTCACCGAGAAGATGATGAAGTTCGGCGAGAAACACAAGGACACCAAGGCCACGGACGAGCAGATGAAGGCCGCTGCCGCCGTCGTCGAGGAGCTGACGAAGTGCATGTCGCGCGCGATGGGCATGGGCGGCGAGGCGACCGGCCCTTGAGGCCGCGGGGCGTCACGGCGGCGAGAACTCGTAGCGGTGGAACGCGCGCGTCGACTTGCCGCGCGCGCTCGCCGCGAAGGTGATGCCGCGGATGACCGACGCGACGCAGTCGACCACCTCGGCGTCCATGATCTGATCGTCGCGCATCGCCTGCGACGCGTCGACCACCGTCCCGCTCGGATCGATCTCGAAGTTGATGACGATCGTGCCCTGTAGCGACGGATCGCGAGCGTGACCCGCCAGGTAGCACTGGCGCGCTTCGGGGCGGTGATCGTCGATGCGCCCCGAGATGTCCGGCATGCAGCGGCCCGGCTCGCACACGCTCGGGTCGCCGCCTGCCACCGCGCCCTTCTTCGCCCCGCCGCACGCCGCCACCAGCATGATCACGACTCCGAGTCCGCATGCGCGCATCATGGGACGACGATACCAGATCGCCTCTAGACCCAGCGCTGCACCGCGGCCGCCGAGTCCGCGGGCGTGCCGTTGAAGCAGATCGCCGCGCGTGGACACCGCGCGTGGACCTCGTTGACGAGCCGCTCGAACAGCACCAGCGCCTGATCGATCTTCCGCAGCCCGGCGCCGATCAGCACGCAGTCGACCGCGTGGCCGTCGAGCGCCGCCCGCAGCGTCGCCACCGCCGCCTCGGGCTCCGTCGTCACGCCGCACCAGCGCGCGTCGTGGCCCAGCCCGACGAGCTCCGCCATCGCGCCCTCGACGTCCGCCTTGACCGCGAGCTTCGCCTCGGGCGCGAAGCTATCGGGCAGCTGGTCCCACTCGATCCCGACGTAGACGACGATGGCCATGGTGGCCACGACGTTACGCGATCACTGGTTGGTTTTCTCCTTCTCGGCCCGCATCCGCGCCCAGCGCGCGCGGCGCTCCTCGCTGGTCTCGACGACGCGCGCGATCTCCTGCTGCACGCCCATCTGCTCGTCCGGCTGCACCACCGGTTGCGGCAGGCCCGGTTGCTGCGGTGGCGGCAGGCCCTCGTCGGGCGTGTGGTACTGATTCCGCGAGCGCTGGTGACCGAGGTCGATGAGCGCCTGGAAGGTGGCCTGGAGCTGACGGAAGGTCTCGACGTGCTGCTGGTTCTCGTACTGCGGCGGCACCATGGCGACGAAGCGCTGTAGTGCTTGCATGCAGTGATAGACCTTCTGGTGGGCGGCGATGTACGGCGGCGAGTTCAGGCCTTGATCGCGACGGGCGTGGGCGCGCTCGAGCAGCGCTTGCTCCAGCCGCTCGGGCGCGTCGTAGGCGTCGGGGTTGCGATAGAACTCGTCGAAGTGCGCGACCGCCGACTCGAACGTCGGCGACGTGCCAGGCGTGAACTGCAGGCGCTCGTTCTGGACCTGCCAGTCGTCGAACCCGAGCAACTGCTTGTCGCGGGCCTGCGGCTTGACCGCGGTCTCGAATCCCCAGGTCACCGCGCCCCACCGCATGTCCTTGCCGCCGCCGTCGCGACTGGCGATCACCGCAGTCTCGAAGTTCCACCGCAGGGGCTGGTTCGACGCGGGATGATCGTAGAGGACGACATCCTGGCTCATGAAGCCGAGGTTCTCGCCCTTGCGATCGTCGCCCTGGGCGTCCGGGATCGTCGCGTTGTAGTCGCGGCGCACGGGCGGGTCGTTGCTGCCCTGACGCTGGTTGAGCAACGACGAGTCGTGATCGAGGAACCAGCCGCCCTCGACGCCATTGTTCGGGAGGTTCGGCGTCTTCATCAGCTCGCGCGACTGCTGCGGCCCGCGCCACTCGACGTCGTCGCCGTTCGACGCGAAGTTGCGCACGACCTGCACGAGGACGATCTCGTTGGCCTTCTCGCCCTGGCGATCCGGCGAGAAGCGGATCCAGCCCCCCTCGCCGAACCTGCCGTCGTTGGCCAGGTGCGGCTTCATCTCGATGCCGAGCAGGCCGCGGTTGGGCAGCACCTGCTGGCCGATGATGCTGCGCTGGACCGCGCGGTCCGCCGCGCCACCGCCGCCCGCGTAGGCGTCGAGCAGCGCCTCCGCGGACTCGCCCGCGACCACGCGATCGGCGACCGCATCGGCGTGACGCTCGTGGTCGTCGCCCGCGTCGCCGACGCCACCCTTGAGGTGTATGCCCGCGCGTTGCTGCACGACGTGCGCCGCCTCGTGGGCCGCGGTGTGCAGCGACGGCGTCGCGCCGAACGCGACGTGATCGCCGCTCGCGAACGCCTCCGCGCCCATCGCCGCCGCGCCCTCGCGCGCCGTCGATCCCGTGTGCGCCTGGATGCCGCCGATGTCGTGGCGACCGAACGAGCGCTGGATCTGCGCGGCGAAGGGCAGCTCGCTCCCCGCGCCCGAGGTCCCGTGCGCCGCCGCCGCGTGGACCGCCGTCGACGGGTCGACGTCGCCCTTGGCCTGGACCAGGTGCAGGGCGAACGGGTCATCCGCGATCGCGAGCGCCGCGGGCGCCTCGCGGTGCGGCGCGATCGTCCCGCGCGCGGGCATCCGCTGCGTGATCGATCGCTTGCCAGGCGCGGGCCCGCTCGGAGCCTCCGCGCTCCGCGCTTCGTGGTCGTCGCTCCGTCGACCTCGTCGGACCGTCATCGCTGGCTCCTCGGCTGACGTGATCGACACTACCATCGCCGCGATCCGCTGCGAATCACCCCGCTCGGGCGGTCCACAACGGCGTAGCGTCGTCGATATGCGCAACCTTATCCCTATGCTCGCGCTCGCCCTCACCCTGCTCGGCGGCTGCATCGACGACGACGGCGACGAGTGCACCGTGGCGGGCGGCCCCGCGTGCATCCGCCCCGAGGCCCGCGCCTGCTTCGCCCGGACGCCGACCATCACCACGGGCGCCTACGGCTGCACCTTGACCACCGTCGACGTCGGCCCGCAGTGGACCAGCGCGCTGCCCGGGCGCGGCGTCGACCTCTACATGGAACTCCCCGCGGGGCTCACCGCCACCACCGTCTCCGACTCGATCGGCTTCTACGAGCTCACGCTGGCGCCAGGCAACTATACGTTCTGTCTGCCCGGAGGCCGCTCCTCCTGCAGCCAGACGTTCACCTTCACCGAGGGCACGCCGCTCGCGGTCGACGTTCACAACACCGCCATCACGCTCTGGCAAGCTCGCTGAGCCGCGCGTACGCCAGCTCGCACGTCGGCATGAGATGGAGGTGATCCATGCGGATGATGTCATTGCTCGCGATCAGCGTGGCCCTCGGCGCCGTCGCCGCGGACGCCACGGTGCCGGTCTTGATCGCGTTCTTCGCCGACCCCTGAGGGGTGAGACACGCCCCCGGCGGGGCTCCGTGGTGCAGGCTGGCGGTGTGTCGCGACCTCATGCTCCCGGGGTGGCGATTGGAGGGAAGGTTTGCAGAGGTCGGACCGTACGTGAGGGGTCAAGGACCGCTGGAGCACCACGATGACGATGCGCGATCGGCAAAACTACGAGTCCGAGACCTCCGCCACCACGGACGGCGGCTCCAGCCGTGCGGGCGGTGGCAAGACCACCCGCGACCTGCCGTCGCACAGCCCGGCCCCGTCGGCGCAGCCCGAGGTCCAGCGCACGCCCGGCGACGAGCGCATCGACCTGTCGCCGTTCGCGCTCCACATGCCCGTGCAGCGAAAAGGCGCCGGCTCCGACGACGCCCAGGTCCATGCCCACGCCGACGCCGGGTTCGCGGGCGCCGCGCAGACGCTGCCCCACGCCGACGCGATCCAGGCCTCCTTCGGGTCCGCGCATGACGTGTCCGGCATCGAAGCGCACGTCGGCGGTCCGGCGTCCCACGCCGCGGACGCGATCGGCGCGTCGGCCTACGCGATGGGCAGCCGGGTCGCGTTCGCCGCAGCTCCGGATCTCCACACCGCCGCGCACGAGGCCGCGCACGTCGTGCAGCAGCGCGCGGGCGTGAGCCTCAAGGGTGGCGTCGGTCAGGCTGGCGATCCGTACGAGCTCCACGCCGACGCGGTCGCGGATCGCGTGGTGCGCGGCGAGTCGGCGGCGCACCTGCTGTCGGCCGGCAGCGGCGGTGCCGCCGCGGTCCAGCGCAAGGCCAAGCCGCGCAAGCAGGCGACCGTCCATGTCGACCTCGGCGACACCCACTACAGCATCGCCGACGGCAAGCTCCACGGCGCCGACGACACCGAGCTGGGCACCATCGCCGAGGGCGATCACCTGGCGAGCGATCTCGGTGCCACCGCGCCGCGGGCGCTGACCTTCACGCCCGCCGACGGTGTCTCGGCGCCACCCGCGGGCAACCTGCTGGCGTCGGCGCCCGAGGGCAGTCGACTGGCGGTCGGCGCCAAGGTCTGGATCAAGAGCGAGGGCGAGTGGGGCCAGCTCACCGGCAAGCAGTCCAAGGGCAAGGGCGAGTTCGGCGGCTTCGTGAAGTACGGCGGCGGCTCGGTGCGCGACCGCCTGACCGAGATGGCGGCGGCCGGGCAGCTGTCGCTGTCCGGCGATCAGATCGCGGTCCTCGCCGCGGTGGCGAACGTCGAGACCGGTGGTCAGATCGGCTGCGTCCAGACCTACGACGATCAGGTGATGAGCGTCGGCTTCAAGCAGGTCGTGCTCGGCCACGGCTCGCTCGAGAAGATGATGCACGAGGCGCCGGCCGGGTTCGCCAAGCACGGCCTCACCCTCGACGCCAGCCAGACCTATCCGAAGCAGAGCGGCTGGTCGAAGGCGCCGCACCAGATCGTCGGGTGCGACGACGTCCAGGAGCTGCGCCAGCCCGCGTGGGCGATGAAGTTCTACCAGGCGTCGATGGAGCCCGACGTGGTGGCCGCGCTGTGCCGGCTCTTGCTCGTCGAGCAAGGCAAGGTCAACGCCGCCATCGACGCCACCGCAGGCGCCAACGGCGATCGGTTCGACGACCTCACCGCGCAGGCCTGGTTGCTCGAGCTGTACAACAACCGCCCCGCGTACATGGCCAAGGCGGTGCAGCGCGCCGCCGGCGCGACCGGCGATCGCGACGCGTTCCTCGACGCGCTGGCCGCGGCGATCATCGAGACCTACGTCGTCGAGGAGCCGCTGCTCTTCTACAACCGCGCCAAGGCCAAGGCTCAGCGCAAGGGCCAGGTCCTGACCCCGGCCGAGGACGCCGAGCTGCTCGCCCACGCGCAGGAGAAGTACGTCGAGATCGGCCGCAAGAAGGGCACGAACATCGTCACCAAGATCCCGCGCACCCTGAGCGCGGGCGACGGCGCCGCGGTGGCGACCAGGCAGCCCACGGCGACGCCCGCGGCGCCGAAGGTGGCCGCGCCGGCGCCGAAGCTGACCGCGACCGCGCCCGTCGCGAGCGCCGCTGACGACGAGTCGTGGTGGCCGTGGTCGACGCCCGACGACAAGGCGGCGGCGTCGGCGCCGCAGGCGAGCTGGGCGTGGTGGACCGACGAGACCGCCACCGCGTCGGCGACTCCCGCCACGACGGCGACGGGGACGGCGACGGCGGCCCAGACCGCGAGCGCGATGAAGGACGTCGGCGCCAACGTCGTCGACGCCTTCGCTGGCATCTTCGGCGCCGTGGTCGATCCGTTCACCAGCGGCGACAGCAAGCCCGCGACGCCCGCGGCGCCCGCGGCCAAGGACGCGCCGAAGACGCCCGCCGCCATCACGCAAGGCGACGCCGACGACCTGACCGACACGACCCTGCGCGACATCGCGGCGCGGTCGACCGATCCGAAGGTGAAGGAGGTCGCCGCCGATCTCGCCGGCCTCGTCGCCGCGAGCCAGAAGCTGCGCGCCAGCAAGAAGAAGATGAACGGCGCCGAGGAGGCCGGCACCGATCGCGACGACTTCGTCGCCAACGTCGGCGCCGTGCGCGGCAAGCTCGCCGCCGTTGCGGGCGAGCCGCAGTTCAAGGCCGCCGCGTACCGGCTCATCGCCAGCATCGGCACCTACTACGCGCAGTCGCGCAACATCGACATTCTCGAGAGTCCGCCCGCCGACCAGACCCGCACCTGCAACATCACGTCGCTCGCCATGGCCCTCGAAGGCCTCGGCAAGGACGCGACGATGTACACGGGCAGCAAGGAGGCCGTGCAGGCCGCCGCCAAGATGTACGCCCACAAGATCACCGGCGACGACAAGTCGAACGCCGCCGTCGACGCGGTCGGCGGCCGCGGCGTCAGCTGGGGCGAGCTGACCGGGATGCGCCTCCCCGACTTCATGGAGCTGGCCGCCATCGCCAAGTTCATGCCCACCAACGACGACGACGGCATCAAGGCCGGCGCCAAGTCGGCGTGGGACAAGATCCTCAGCATCTACACGCTGGAGGCGCTCGGCGAGCAGTTCGGCGCCAAGGGCACGGTCAAGACCTTCGACGCCACCGGCACCAAGGCCGACAAGAAGACCAAGACCAAGCGCGATGTCGACGTGCTCGGCGGGTTCGGCGACGACCACCGCCTCGGCGTCGAGAAGTACATCAACGCGCGCAACAAGGCCGAGGCGTCGGGCAACGCCAAGGATCAGGCCGCCGCCGAGAAGCTCAAGGGCAAGTACGACGAGGCGATGAACGACACCAGCATCGACGAGCGGCTGTCGATCGACACCTACCGCGAGTACATCGTCGAGACCATCGGCGCCGACCTCGCGGCCGGCGGCTCGATCGTCATCGCGCTGACCGGCCACTACGCGAAGCTGCAGTCGATCCACGACGATCACCTGATCGTCAACGATCCGGCCCGCGACAGCCGCGCCGCGCAGCGGCTCACCTACGCCGAGGCCCGCGCGATGGGCTATCTGAAGCATCGCCTGGTGCTCAGCTAATCCGGCCGAGCGGTGGTATCGATCTCGCCATGACGATCGGCATGAACTCGCTCCTCGCCCTCGCGCTGTGCGCCTCGCTCGGCGCTGCTTGCAAGAAGAAGGCACCGGACGGCGCCGCCGCCCCGGCACCGGCCCCCGATGCCGTGGTCGCGCCCGTCGCGCCCGTGGTCATCGACGCCGCGCCGCCCACCATCGACGCCGCCGCCACCGCGCCGGTGCTGCCCGCCGAGCTGCAGACCTTCGACGCCACCGTCACGCCGCTCCTCGCCATCGCCGACGACGACGCGCGCACCAAGGCCGCGTGCAAGGCGCTGCCGTCGATCAAGCAGCAGATCGCCGCCGTCGGCAAGCATCCGCCCGCGGGCGTCGACGCCGCCGCGTGGGCCACCATCGCCGAGCGCAGCGGCAGCGGCCTGCAGGACTTCGAGATCGAGTGCGGCGAAGGCTCCGCCACCAGCACGACCGCGCTCGCCGAGGCCGCCGCGATGACCGCCGAGCTCACCGCGCTGCTCAAGGCCAACTGACCGTGCGCGCCGGCGTCGCGATCGTCCTCGTCGTGGCCGGCTCACTCGCGTGCGGATCCAAGCGGCAAGCGCCACCCACCGCCGCCGCGCCCGCCGACGCCGCACCCGCGGTCACCCTCGACGCCGCGCCTCCCGTCGACGCCTCCGCGCCGACGTCCACCCGCTTCACGTTCACCGCCCCGGTTCCCACCTGCCTCCCCACGCCCAGCGTCCCCACCGCCGCCGTCGCGCTCGCTGCCGGGCGCGCCGCCGCCAAGGCCCATCGCTGGGCCGACGCCGTCGCCGCGTTCACCCGAGCCCAGGCCGACCGCCCCACTGACATCGTCATCGCCAACCAGCTCGCGCTCGCGCTCCTCATGGCCGGTGATCTCGACCGCGCGTATCAAGCCGCCAAGCCCGGCCTCACCGCCACCAATGCCACCCACGCCGCCGCCGCGCACGATCTCGCGGGCCGTGCCGCCGAGGCGACGGGCCTCCTCGACGTCGCTCTCGATCACTACACCCGCTCGATCGCGCTGCGCCCCGACCACGCCGTCCAGGATCGCTTCGACGCCGTCACTGACGTCGTGCCGCGCCCGCTCGCGCCCCAACCGCCGGTCACCCACTGCGTCGATCTCGCCACCGCCGACGCCGTCTGCACCTGTCTCGCCGCGCGCGCCACCACCCCCGCCGGTCCTGCCACCTGCACCTGGGCCACCCCCGCGCGCGACCCCCTGCCCGCCGACGTCCAGATCGCCCTCGTCGAGTCCGCCGCCGATCGCGACAGCCTCGTCGCCGCCACTACGCTCCTCGTCGTCGTCCGCCGCCGCGACCTGTGGTCCACGCTCGCCCCGATCGCGGTCACTGCCGCCGTCGATCTCGACGAGACCCCCAGTGCCCTGAGCGCCGCTACCCTCGCCACTGTCACCCTCCGCGGCCCCTGGCTCATCGTCGCAGCCACCACCACTGACACCGATACTGGCGCTGGCGCGCGCGACGTCGACACCGAGACTCATCTCTCCATCTGCCACCTCCCCGCTTCCGCCCAAGTCCCCACCTGCTTTGCCGATCTCCCGGTCGCCCGGTGGACCTACCAGACTCCCGTCGACGCCGACACCTGTCCCAGCGCCACCGGTCTCGCCCTCTCCGTCGACCTCTCCGCCGACGGCGTCCTCACCGCCCTCCTCATCGCAGGCGCCGACCCCAAGCGCACCGCCGGCCGCTACGTGCTCGCACCCTGACCGCGCCACCCCAGCACCAGCGCGCCGGCCACCGCGATCAGCCCGAAGGCCGCCAGGAACCACGCGGCTCGCTGCCGGAGTCGGCGGTCT
>JAYTAJ010001351.1:0-5270 GCA_043737575.1 Myxococcales bacterium
CAGGTCTTCTCGGTCGAGCGTCCGATCGGCTTTCCACCGTCGACGCCGCCGATCCGCACCGTGTTCTTGCCGGCACCGTCGGCGCGCGAGCGCCGCCAGCTGTGGCGCGCGGTCCTCCCACCCGACCTCGCCGACGCTGGACGCACCGCGGAGCTGCTCGCCGATCGGTTCTTGCTCACGCCGGGCGACATCGTGCGCTTGGTCGCGATCGCCGGCAGCGCGGGCATCGACGAGCTGTGGCAGGCGTGCCGCGGGCTGTCGCGCGGCGGGCTCCACGGCCTCGCGGCGGTGCTGCCGTGTCCGTACCGCTGGGACGATCTGGTCGCGCCCGAAGATCTCCATGCCGCGCTGCGCGAGATCACCGCGCAGGTCTCGCATCGGGTGCAGGTCTACGACGAGTGGGGCTTCGGCGAGAAGCGGCCGATGGGGCGCGGCGTGACCGCGCTGTTCTGTGGCGTGTCGGGGACCGGCAAGACGATGGCCGCGCAGGTCCTGGCGGCCGAGCTCGGCGTCGCGCTGTTCCGGATCGATCTGGCCGGCGTGGTCTCGAAGTACATCGGCGAGACCGAGAAGAACCTGCGCGTGGTCTTCGACGAGGGCGAGCGCCTCAACGCGGCGCTGTTCTTCGACGAGTGCGATGCCCTGTTCGGCAAGCGCACGGAGGTCAAGGACGCCCACGATCGCTACGCCAACATCGAGGTCAACTATCTCCTGCAGCGCATGGAGTCGTACGAGGGCCTCGCGATCCTGGCGACCAACCGCAAGGGCGATCTCGACGCGGCGTTCACGCGCCGGCTGCGCTTCATCGTCGAGTTTCCGCGGCCGAACGTGGTCGAGCGCCGCGCGATCTGGCAGCGCGCGCTGCCGGCGCAGACGCCCGAGGGCGCGCGGCTGCTCGGGGCGATCGACTGGGACCGCCTCGCGCAGCGCCTCGACCTGACCGGCGCCGAGATCAAGAACATCGCGCTGTACGCCGCGTTCCTCGCCTGTCACGAGGGCGGCCTCATCGAAATGCGGCACCTGGCGCGCGGCGCCCGCCGCGAGAGCGCGAAGCTCGGGCGCGATCTCAGCGGCGGCGAGCAGGCGCTGCTCGATCGGTGAACGTGTTACGAGACGGGATGGACCACGAAGCCCGTCTGCGGATCCTCGGGACTGCTCTCCCTGCCGACCTTGGCGCTGGAGGGCCTGCGCTGCAGCAGCGCCGCGCGTCGCAGCCGATCGAGGCGATCCACGAGGCCGACGCGACCCGCCTGCACACCATGCTCGAGGTCGCGTTCCTCGCCGCCGCCGCCGATGGCGAGTTCTCCGAGGACGAGATCCGCAACCTGTCGGCCAACCTGCAGGCGTGGGTCGGCGCCGAGCTCGACGCCGCGTTCTTCGGCGCGGTGTTCGCCGATCTGGCCGCGCAGGTCGGCGCCCAGGGCTTCGACGCCCGCCTCGCCGCCGCCGCCGCCGCGCTCGACCCCGAGTCGCGCCGCGTCGCCTACAAGCTCGCGTGCGTGACCGTCCTGTGCGATCTCGAGGTGCGCGACGAGGAGCTCGCGGTCCTGTCGCGCATCGCCACCGCCTTCGACATCCCGCAGGACGAAGGCCAGGCGACCTTCGACGAGCTCGACGCCACCGTCACCGCGCTCGCGCAGGCGTGACCGCCGCTGCTAGAGTAGCGGCGTGGCGCAGCCGATCCAGCACGCGATCTTCAGCTACGCGGACTATCTCCAGCGCGAGCAGGAGACCGGGCTCAAGCACGAGTGGCTCGACGGGCAGATCTTCGCGATGGCGGGCGGGACGCTCGAGCACGCGCGGCTGATCGCCGAGGTCACGCGGGCGCTGCAGTTCGATCCGAAGCAGTGTCGGATCTTCACGTCGGACCTGAAGGTCCGCGTCCAGGCGACGGGCCTGGCCACCTATCCTGACGTCACCATCGTGTGCGGAACCCCCGCGGTCGACGGCGCCGATCCCAACGCGGTCGTCAATCCGAGCGTGATCGTCGAGGTGCTGTCGAACACCACCGAGGCGTACGACCGCGGCGAGAAGTGGGCGCACTACCGCCAGATCCCATCGCTGCGCGCCTACCTGCTGGTCGATCAGATCCGCCCGCGCGTCGAGATGTACGAGCGGACCGCCGACGGCTTCCTGCATCGCATGGCGGAAGCGGGCGAGCGCCTGACCATCCCGGGGTTGAGCAGTGCCCTCGAGGTCGATGCGCTCTACGCCGCGCAGATGATCGTCACGGCGTAGCGGCCGCCGCGGGCGTCGCTTCGCGCTTGGCGCGCTTGGCGCGGTCGGCGGCCTCGCGCGCGGTGCCGGCGTAGGGGACGCGGGTGCCCATGATCTCGTCGAACCACGGCTTGGTGACGCACCAGTTCTTGTGCTGGTCGGGGCCCATGTGGTGGTCGTAGTGCCAGGGCAGGTGCTCGCGCGCCCACGCGGGGTCGAGGTGGGCGCGCTTGTGGACGCGATGGTAGTTGCGGATCGACCACCACATCGTCGCGGTGAAGAACGGCGCGATCGGCAGGAGCGGGAGGTACATCGCGGCGGCGACGACGAGGCCGAGCACCTCCTTGCCCTGGGCGTTGTTGCCGAAGATGGTGCGGTGATAGCCGGGGTCGCCACCGTCGTGCTGGCGGACCGCGCGGTGGTGCTCGTAGAAGTGGTAGTTGAACGGCGCGCCCTTCTTGAGGCCGAGGCCGTGCAGCAGGTACTTGTGCGTGATCCATTCGCTCGCGTTGGCCCACAAGAGGGCGATGGGAATGCCGATCATCTGCGCGTCCTTCGCGGGTTGGAAACTCTGACCACTTAGTCATACTATCACAACGTGACGACGTCCAGCAGCAAACGACCGGCGCGACGCGCCGTCGCGATCGGCAGCCCGAAAGTGCCGCGTCGTGCCGTGCCCAAGCAGCGCCCGGGGCAGCCGGGCGGTCCGCGCGACGAGGCGCGCCGCGAGCGGGTGCGGGCGCTGTGCGGCGCGGCGGTGCGGCTGTTCGTCGAGCAGGGCATCGACGCGGTGCGGGTCGATGACATCACGTCGGCGGCGGGCGTCGCCAAGGGCGCGTTCTACTACTACTTCCGCGACGTCGAGGATCTGACCGCGGCGGTGTTCGCGCCGGTCGCCGACGCGACCGAGGCGGCGTTCCTGCGCTGCCGCGAGGGCCTGGTCGGCAGCGGCGAGCTGGGCGCGGTGTACCAGCGGCTCGCGGCGGATCTGTCGTCGGTGGCGGTCGCGCACCTCGACGTGGTGCGGCTGTACCTGCAGGAGCGGCGCGGCCCCGATCGCGGCGCGCGGCGGCCGATCCGGGCGTGGGCGCGGCGCCTCGAGGCCGGCGCGCTGTGGCTGGTCGACGAGGCGCGCCGCAACCACGCGATGCGCGACGAGCTACCCCACGGCGTCGTCGCCCACGCGGTGCTGGGCGCCACCGAGGAGGTCCTCGGCGCGGCCCTCGCGGGCGGTCAGCTCGGCGATCCGGCGCAGATCGCGCGCCACCTGATCTCGCTGGTGCTCGACGGCACCCGCGTCAGTTAGCGCCGGGCTTCTTGCAGAGGAGCGCCTTGAACTCGTGGGGCACGAGGCCCATCAGGCGATCCTCGATGCGATCCCAGCGCAGCTCGCCGACCTGATCGAGATCGAGCTGGTCGCCGACCCGCTCGGCGAGGAGCTCGCGGGTGTAGCCGACCTTGGGCAGATCGACGCCGGCGTCCTTGGCGAGGGCGCGCAGCGCGCGGAAGTGGCTGCGCGTGGTCGCGAGGCCCGACAGCGAGCGCTCGAGCTCGATCAGATCCATCACGAAGTCGATGTGGGCCTCGAGCCCGAGGCACTTGGCGGCCTGGGCCAGGTGGCCGAAGTGCGTCGACAGCTCGGGGTGATCGAGGTGGGTCGACAGGGTCGGCCACTTCGCGCGATCGCCGAACTCGGTCACGATCGCCGAGCCGTCGGGCGCGAGCCAGCGCGCGATGCGGATCATCAGCTCGAACGCGCCGGTCATCAGGTAGAACGGCTCGGTGGCGTCGTCGATGTCGATGCCGAGCTGGTTCACCAGCTCACCGGGGCGGCCGAGGGCGGCGAGCTTGACCGGATCGGCGACGCCGCCGCCGTCGATCGTCATGCCGACGTCGGCGCGCGACAGCTGTACCGCGGGCAGATCGCCGACCATCTCGTTGGCGATGATCAGATCGAAGCCGTCGGCGGTGTGCTCGGCAACGAGGGCGTCGCCGACCGCGATCGCGATCGGCAGGCCGACGCAGCGCGCGCGCTGGGCCTCGGCGAGCTGCGGCGACATCTCCTGGATCGTGTACGTCACGTCGAGGCCGCGCCCGACCAGCGCCTCGTACACCGCGCGCGCGACGTAGCCGAGGCCACCGCCGATCTCGAGGACGCGGATGGTCTTGGCGGGCAGCCGGCCCTGGGCGGCGAGGCCGTCGACCAGCGCGGCGCCGTAGGTGCGGCCGTGCAGCGCCGGGTGCGGCTCGCGCAGGAGGTGCGAGAGCGTGGTCTCCTGGTGATCGAACTGCTCGTCGGCGTCGCCGATCGACTGGTAGTACGCGTCGGTCGCGACGTCGCGCGTGACCGCCTCGATCGGCGTGCCGGGCGTCCACGATCGGTACGGCATCGTCGAGATCAGGTAGCTCGGCGTCGTCGACGGTCGCTTGGCGTACATCGACATCGGGAACGGCGTGAGCTTCAGCGCCTGGACGTCGGAGTGGGTGAGCTTGTGGACCAGCGCGGCCAGCACCTTCGGATCGTGCTTGGCGCGCAGCTCGTTCAGGCGGATCTCGCCGTCCATCGCGTCCCACATCGCGGTCTCGGCAGCGGTGAGCTCGAGGCGCGCGATCGGCCGCTCGCCCCACGCGGTCCACAGGGTCACGCGATCGCCGACCTTGCGCCACACGTTCCACTTGCCCTTGACCGCGATCATCGGCCAGATGCCCGACACCTCGTCGTCGTCGGGCTCGACCAGGCACGCCTGCTGGTAGAACACGTCGACGAACTCCTGGGCCTGGCCCTCGAAGCGGGTCTTGTGAGCGGCGACGACCTCGGCGGCGCTGCGCGACTCGGTGAACTGATCGAGGAACTCGATCAGGTCCGGCGACATCTGCAGCAGGTAGCCGTAGAGATCGTGGAACAGATAGACCGCGCCCTGGTGGGCGAAGGTCGAGAGGTGAGCAGAGCGACGGAGGAGATCAGGCGACGCAGCCACGCGCGTTGGTACCACGGCGGCCGCCATCGGTGCGCCGCGGGCCTGGTACCATCGCGGCGGCCGATGACGTACCTC
>JAYTAJ010001352.1:0-5267 GCA_043737575.1 Myxococcales bacterium
CCGGCTCGGTGCCGCGGTACGGCTGGTTGGCGCGGACCGCGAGGCCGGCGCCGCGCAGCCCGAACTGCAGGCGCTCGGCGAGGTCGGCCTCGAAGCCGAACGCCGGATCGTAGAGCACGCCGACGTCGAAGCCGCGGTCGGGCCCGAGCGACGGATCGAAGCTGTGCGACGACAGGTGCAGGCACCCGCCCATCGACAGCAGCCGGGCCCGGGCGTCGCGCTCGACCGCGGTCCAGTACGGCGCGTGGTAGGTCGCGATCCGCTCGGCCCGCGCGGCGTCGGTGAGCGTGATGTTGCCGGGCACCGCGGCGCCGAAGCTGACGCGCGGCACCACGTCGGGATGATCGGGCGGCCGGTTGAGATCGACCCACATCCGCGAGAACGCGCCGGTGTGGATCGGCAGGCCGAGGCCGTCGCCGATCCGCGCCGCGACGTCGTAGGCGCCGGGATCCCAGCTCGCCTGCGATCGCAGCACGTCGATCGGGACGCCGAGATCGATCTCGGGTGGCAGCGTCCACGACGCGTGCTCGCACGACAGCACCAGGCCGATCACGGCGCGACTCCGGCGTCGCGCAGGGCCGACGCCGCGATCACCGCGAGGAAGTCGGCGCGGGCGCCGCGCCGCCGCAACGCCAGCTCGAGCCAGCTCGCGACGAAGTGCGCGACGTCGACGTAGTAGCGATCGTCGTCGACCCGCGCGAACCCGACCAGCACCGCGCGCTGGTAGCCGGTCGCCTTCTTGTGCGCGGTGTAGTGCTGCCAGCGCACCGCGCCGCCGGTCGCCGCGATCACGCGCTCGCCCAGCCACAGCGCGACGTCCGACGCGAGGCCCGACCACGCCGCGCTGCCGACCGCGTCCGGTCCGGCCGCGGCGGCGGCAGTGACGAGCCACGCGCCGAGCCGCTCGGGGCCGTCGGTCGCCGCGAGCTCGACGTCGTGACGCGTCGCCAGCGCCGCGAGCGCGGCGATCCGCTCGGCCCGCGCCGCGTAGAGGATCGCGTACGCCCGCTCGGCGACGTCGCGCGGCGCGTCGCGCAGCGGCCCCGCGGCGTCGATCGCGAGGGGCTCCCAGCCGCGAAAGTCGATCACGGCCGCAGGTTGTACCGCAGAACGCGATCGCACCGTCATCGAGGACTCGACTCCCTGATCGGACTTCGGAACCTCGCTGCGCTCGTGTCCTCAGATCAGCCACGCGGCTCGTGCGTGCAAGCCTCCATGCCCCGCCGCAACCGCCTCCTGTGTGCCGCGCTCGCGGCCGTCACCAGCGCCGCCCTCATCCCTACCGCCGGAGCCGACGACGCTCCGCTGATCGCCGCCACCTCCGATCGCGGCTTCGCCGAGGTCGTCGCCGATGTCGCCAACATGGTGTCGGACGAGCACGTCACGTCGCTCGCCGCTGCCAAGCAGCTCGGCGTGCTGAACGTGCTGTGGGAGGACACCGGTCGCTGGGAGGGCAGCTCGGTCGGGCCCAACATCAGCGACGTGACGATCGAGGTCGAGGCGTCACGCGGTGACGGCGGCAGCCAGACCTACTTGATGCCGGTCATCCGCAACGACAACTTCAACGACAAGACCGCCGACGTGCGGATGGATCGCATCTTCATCCCGGTCGGCAATCACAAGGGCGGCGCGCTCAAGACGATCACGCTCACCGAGCTGCTCGCCAATCCGTCGCGCTACCTGTCTCACGCCGACGCCGGCAAGATCCGCGGCCGGTCGCTGCTCGCCAAGCGCGACAGCCACGTGCTGGTCAGCGCCCAGCACGCGTTCCTCCCGGTGCCGAAGGACGGCAGCGCCACCTTCTGGCCGGTCATCTTCAACTACCAGTCCTACGCCGAGAACCCCGCGGTGCTGACGATCCTGGTGACGCGCCAGGGCGCGAGCCTGACGATCGTCGACAACGCCCGCGACACCGTCGGCGGCGGCGCCAGCTGGGGCCAGCGCCTGTACTTCAACCAGGACGGCCAGAAGGCGCCGCTGCTCGCCGAGCGCCTGAAGGACGTGCAGCGCAAGGGCACCACCCGCAACGGCGAGGCCGCGGCGTCGCTCGGCGAGGACGCCAACCTGCTCATGCTGATCCAGGTGCCGCTCAAGCAGAAGGACGCCGAGCGGATGGGCATGGCGATGGCGGGGGAGGGCACCGGCTACAGCGCCGGCGCGCCGATGCCGCCGCCAGCGCCGATGGAGGAGATGGACAGCGCGCCGTCGGCGACCCGGTCGACCGCGCGCCGCGACGTCAAGCCCGACATCGATGTCGCGGTGCTCGGCCACGGCGAGACCGAGGGCCCGTACACCGAGCTGGCCGATCTCACGATCGAGCGCGACACCCGCTTCCCGGTCCGCGTGACCGTGCAGTTCTACCAGGCGACCTCGAACGGCGCGGTCAGCGCCGCCGACATGGATCGCATGGCGGCGCAGATCGACAAGGTCTACGCCAAGGGCGACTACGTCGGCTCGCTGGTCGTGCCTGCGCCGTCGGATCGTCGCCGTCCGACCAACTTCGGCGGCGATGGCACCGCGCACTTCCGCGGCCTGCAGGAGCGCCTCCTGAACTACGGCGCGCCGTGGCTCGCGCTCAAGGCGCGCTGATCGACGCCCGGGTTCGGATGCCGGACTCGACGGCTGCGACCAGGGCGCGGGCAGCGGCGGCGAGGTCGGGCGAGGACCACAGCGCGCGGATCACCGCGACTCCATCGGCGCCCGCGAGCGCCGCTTCGTGCGCGCGGTCGGGGCCGTCGATGCCGCCGACCGCGATCAGCGCGCCGCCGACCGCGGCGCGCGCCTGCGTCAGCGCCGCCACGCCGAGCGGCGCGCCCTTCGACGGCGACGGCCAGATCGGGCCGAGCTGCACCAGGTCGGCACCGCCGCCGACGTCGCCCGGGCGGTGACGCGACACTCCGATCGCCAGCCGCGGCGCGATCGCCCGCGCCGCCGCGACATCGAAGCCGGCCTCGGGCAGGTGGACCCCGTCGGCGCCCGCGGCGAGCGCGACGTCGAGGCGATCGTTGACCCACACCGCCGCGCCGCGCGGCCGCGCGATCGCGATCACCCGCACCACCAGCGCGTGGAGCGCGCGGTCGCCGAGCGGCCTGGCCCGCACCTGGATCGCCAGGGTGCCCGGCGCCGCCGCGTCGCACAGCGCCGCGAGCCGCGCGTCGTCGGACTCGCCCGCGGTGATCGCGACCAGCCGCACTACTCGATCAGGCCGACGGTCGGCGACGACGCGTTGGCGTACGCCTTCATCGCCATGCGTCCGGCGCGGAACGCCTTGCGGCCGGCGTCGACCGCGAGCCGCATCGCCTCGGCCATCAGCACCGGCAGCCGTGCCGCCGCGATGCCGGTGTTCATCAGCACCGCGGTCGCGCCCAGCTCCATCGCGATCGCCGCGTCCGACGCGGTGCCAACCCCGGCGTCGACGATGACCGGCGCGCCGACCTCGTCGATGATGATCTTCAGGACGTGGGGATTGCGGATGCCGAGGCCCGAGCCGATCGGCGCCGCCAGCGGCATCACCGCCGGGCAGCCGACGTCGATCAGCCGCTTGCAGGTCACCAGATCGTCGCCGCAGTAGGGCAGGACGGTGAAGCCGTCGCGCACCAGCACCCGGGCCGCCTCGACCGTCGCGGCGTTGTCGGGGTAGAGGGTCTTGGGATCGCCGATGACCTCGAGCTTCACCAGCTCGTCCATGCCGAGCTCGCGCGCGAGGTGACAGGTCCGCACCGCCTCGTCGACCGTGTAGCAGCCCGCGGTGTTGGGCAGCAGCAACGTCTTCGTGCGATCGATCGCGTCGAGCAGGCTCGGCCCGGTCGCCGCGAGGTCGATGCGCCGCAGCGCCACCGTCACCATCTCGGCGCCCGACGCCTCGATCGCGGCGCGGGTCTCGTCCAGGGACGCGAACTTGCCGGTGCCGATGATGATGCGGGACGAGAAGGTCCGGCCAGCCAGGGTCCAGGGGTCTTGGGTCATGGTCATCCGCCGCCGACGAAGGTCACCAGCTCGAGGTGGTCGCCGTCGGCCAGCGTGGTCTCGGCGTGGCGCGCGCGCGGCACCACGGCCTGGTTGCGCTCCACCGCGACGCGCTTGCCGCCCAGCCCGAGCTCCTCGAGGAGCCCGATGATCGTCGCGCCCGCGGCCACGGTCCGCTCGACGCCGTTGATCCGGACGGTGATGGAGTCCACGGCCGGAAACCTAGCAGACCCTGTCGCACCCACCCCCCGCGACACCCCTGAAAACCTGGCGGTTCTGGTCGACGCGGCGCGCGAAACTGTGACTCGGGCGACAGAAACCGCGACATCGGCGCCGCGGGTGCCAACGGAAATGTGAAGACCTGGACACGGGCTGACACCTGGTGGGCAACTCAACTCGTCGAGAACACGTCAAATCCGGGATCGCACGAGGACGGCACCTCTCTTGCTCATGCCGACCTCCACTAGGCCGCTGTTACCTCATCGCTAACCCAGGAGTCACCCCATGGCGCTCGGCATCGCTCGCCCCCAGCTTCCCACCACCACGATCTCCACGGTGCTCGGACGCGCTGCGGTGAACCCGGATGATCCAGCGCGCGTCCGCGCCTGCATCGCACGCGCGCCGTTGTTCGCGGCCCTGCCCATCTCGGCGATCGAAGATCTGTCGCAGCGCGTGGCGGTCCGGCGCATCGGGGCCAGCGCCGCGGTGTTCAGCCAGGACGAGCCCGGCGACGCGGTGTTCGTGCTGATGTCGGGGCGGGTCAAGGTGGTCCTGTGTGGTGAGAGCGGCCGTGAGGTCACGCTCTGCATCCTGCGGCCCGGCGACTCCTTCGGCGAGATGTCGATGTTCGACGGCGGCAGCCGCTCGGCGACCTGCGTCGCCCTCGAGCCGACCTCGGTGCTGGCGCTGTCCCGCGAAGATCTGATGCGGCACATCCAGTCGCATCCGCGGACCGCGATGAACCTGCTCGGCGAGATGGCGCGCCGCCTGCGCCGCGCCGACGAGACGATCGCGCAGCTCGCGCTGTGCGACGTCAACGAGCGCCTGATCCACCGGCTGGTCGGCCTCGCGCGCGAGGAGGGCAGCTCGGGCCCCGAGGGCATCGTGGTGCGGCGCCGCCCGACCCAGCAGGAGCTCGCCAACATGATCGGATCGTGCCGCGAGACCATCTCGCGCGCGTTCAACCAGCTCGCGCGCGACGGCCTCATCATCGCCCGCGGCCGCGCGCTGGTCGTGACCTCGGCGCTCATCGAGAAGTCCGAAAGGCGCAAGGCCGCGTAGCAGGAAAGTCTTGGTGCGGG
>JAYTAJ010001353.1:0-2270 GCA_043737575.1 Myxococcales bacterium
GGCGTCGGCGTGGCGCGGCGGACCGGCGGCGCGGGCGGCGGCTTCGCGACGATCGGCGGCATCGGTGGCGCGGCCGGCGGCAACCCGGCGACCTTGCCCGCGGCGCTCACCAGCTGCGTCGGACCGACGCTGATCCCGCTGCAGGGCGGCGGCGGCGGCGGGGCCGGGGCCGACACCGGCGGTAGCGTCGGCGGCGGCGGCGGCGGCGCGGTGCAGATCACGTCGCTGGCGTCGATCACGATCGGCACCGCGGTCGCGGCGAACCCGGCCGACATCTACGCGGCCGGGGCTGGCGGTGGTGCACCGACGATGGCCGGTGGCGGTGGTGGCGGCGGCGGCGCGGGTGGTGCGATCCTCCTCGAGGCGCCGATCGTCACGCTGACGACCGGCCGCCTCACCGCGGCGGGTGGCGGTGGCGCTGGCGGCCGCACCACGACCGGCAACGGCGAGTGGGGGCGCCACGATGGCGTCGCGGCTCCCGGCGGCGCGGGCGACGCCCAGAACCTCGGCGAGGGGGGCACCGGCGCCGTCGACAGCGCCGCGGCCGGCCCCGGCCTCGGCGGCAACTTCGACGGTACCGGCGGCGGTGGCGGCGGCCTCGGCAAGCTCCGCGTCAACACCAAGCTCGGCACCTGGACCGTCCCGACCGGCGCCGTCACCGTCGGCGCCCTCACCGTCGGCCCGCTCACCGTCCGATGATCACGTATTGATGGCGTCTTGATGCCCGTGATGGCGCTCTTGAGGTGGTGATGAGCCGCGGCACGGTACCAAGGGTCCATGCACGGTCATCCGTATCGGCGGTCCTCGTCGCACGCCGCGGGCCGGCCGCGGGAGCGTCAGCCCGACGCCACCGCGATCTATCTCTTGCTGCTGGCGATCGGCGCGGTCCGGATCGCGCTGGCGGTCGCCCTCGGTGAGCCGATCGGCGCCGAGGGCACGATCGCGCTCGCGCTGATGATCGCCGGCGTCGTCGGGCTGATCGCGGATCGCTGACTCACGCGTCGCGCAGGCGGTAGCCGACGCCGAGCTCGGTGAGCAGCCAGCTCGGGCGCGCCGGATCGGCCTCGACCTTCGCGCGCAACGCCTGCATGCGCACGCGCAGGTAGTGGACGTGCTCGACCGCGTTGGGGCCCCAGATCTCGCGGAGCAGGTGACGGTGGGTGAGGACCTTGCCGGGGTGGCGCATGAACAGCGCGAGCAGGCGGTACTCGATGGGCGTGAGGTGGACGACGGCGCCGCCGACCTGGACCTCGTGGCGCGACTCGTCGAGGCGGATCGGGCCGACCTCGACGACCGGCTCGGTCGCGGTGGTGCCAGCGCGGTGGCGCAGCGCGACCCGGATGCGCGCGAACAGCTCGCGCACGCCGAACGGCTTGGTCAGGTAGTCATCGGCGCCGGCGTCGAGCGCCGCGACCTTGTCGTCCTCGCGGCCGCGGGCCGAGATGACGATGATCGGCACCTGGCTCCACTCGCGCAGGCGCCGCACGAAGTCGAGCCCGTCGCCGTCGGGCAGGCCGAGGTCGAGCAGCACCAGGTCGGGCGGGTCCTGGGCCGCCGCGGTCATGGCCGCCGCGATGGTGGCGGCGATCGTCACCTTCAGCTCGTGACCCGTGAGCGTCACCCGCAGGAAGCGGCTCATCTGGGTGTCGTCCTCGACGACGAGCACGCGGGTGCCGGGAGTCATGCGGCCTCCGGAGGCTCGATCGCGATCGGCGGCGGCGGCGTGGGCAAGCGGACGAGGAACCGGGCGCCGCCGCCGGGCGCGGCGGTCGCCTCGATGGTACCGCCGTGGGCGACGACGATGCCGCGGCACACCGCGAGGCCGAGGCCGACGCCCGCGACCCGGGTCCCGGGCGCGCGGAAGAACTTGTCGAACAGCCGGGCCTCGGTCCCGGCCGCGATCCCGGGGCCGGCGTCGGCGACCTCGAGCTCGACCACGCCGTCGACGCGCCGGGCCGCGATCGCCAGCGGCGGCGCGCCGTGCTTCACCGCGTTCTCGATCAGGTTGATCAGCACCTGCTCGAACAGCACCGGATCGACGGAGACCACCAGCTCGGGCGGCACGTCGACCCGCACCGCGCGATCGCCGATCACGTCCTCGAGCCGCGCCAGCGCCGAGCCGGTCAGCTCGGCGACCGGCACCCACTCGCGGGTCGGCTCGAGCCCGGTCTCGACCCGGGTGATGCCGAGCAGGTTCTGCAGCACCCGCTCGAGGCGGCGGGCCTCGTCGACGATCGTCGACAGCAGCTCGGCGTGATCGGCGGGGGCGA
>JAYTAJ010001354.1:0-2267 GCA_043737575.1 Myxococcales bacterium
CGGACGATGCGGTTGCGCAGCTCGTGCATCGCCTGGTCGAGGAGCGCGCCGAACACCGCCTCCTTGCTCTCGAAGTACAGGTAGAAGGTGCCGCGGGCGATCGCGGCGCGCTCGATGATCGCGCCGATCGTCGCGCCGTGGTAGCCGGCCTCGGCGAAGACGTGCTTGGCGGCGGCGAGGATCTGGCGGCGGCGCTCGGCGCGCGCGAGCGAGGCGCGGTCCTCGTCGATCGGCGGCCGCGCCACTAACCGCCTCGCCGCGACTGGAACGCCATGATCGCCTTCTCGACCTGCGTGCGCATCACCCGCCGACCGTTGAGGCGCTCGGCGACCACGTCGCCGTCGTCGCAGTGGCGCGCGATCTCGGCCTCGAGCGCGATCGCGAACGGCGCGGCGTCGGCGTAGAGGTTGATCTCGTCGTAGACGCCGTGGGACAGCCGGGTGAAGTTGGCGGAGCCGACGTCGGCCCAGCGGTGATCGATCACGACGACCTTGGAGTGGACCATCCGCGGCAGGAGCACGATCCGCAGGTGATCGGGCGCGCCGGTCAGGCGCCGCAGCAGATCGCAGGTGCCGCGGTTGACGTTGCCGAGGACGTCGGCGCGCTCGGCGGTGACCAGGGTCAGCGCGACGCCGCGGTTGACCGCGCGGGCCAGGGCCCGGGTGAAGCGGTGATCGCCGAGGTACGCCATCTCGATCGTGAGCGAGGTCTTGGCGCTGTCGATCAGCGCGAGGCGATGGGTCAGCATCGGGCAGGTGCGCGGGCGGTGGGCCTCGCGGCTGTGGACCAGGAAGTCGATGCCGCGCGACGGATCGAACTCGTCGTCGCCGGCCATGCGCTGGCGCAGCCGCTCGACGTGGTCGCGGCCGTCGAGCTCGACCATCAGATCGACCCAGTCGTGGCGGTGGTTGTCGCCGATGCCCATCGAGCCGAGGCACATCCACTCATCGTCGACGGTGTAGACCTTGGAGTGATCGAAGCGCTTGCGCAGGTGCTCGACGTGGATCTTGTCGTGGGCGAGGATCGCCTGGGCCAGCGCGTTGGGCCGCTGGCGGAACGAGCCCTTGGCGCGGAACACCGCGCCGAGGAACCAGGCCTGGAAGCCGCGGATCGGATCGACCCGCTTGTGGAAGAAGCTCTGCTTGTTGCCGCCCGCGTACTCGTAGACCGCGGCGATGCGATCCTTGTGGATCGTGACCTCGACGCCGCGATCGGCGGCGGCGAGCACCGCCTCGCCGAGCAGGTTGCCCGCGGCGTCGTCGCGCCACAGGAACGCCCGGATGTCGACCGAGCGCTGGGCGCTGCGGATGCGCTCGACGATGCGCTGGAACGCGGCGTCGCCCGAGCCGACCACGCGCGGCCCGGTGCCGACCACGGTGGGCTGGGAGTGCTCCAGCAGATCGACCGCCGGGCCGGGCACCGCGGGCAGCGCGCGCGCGGTGCCTCGACGCGGCCACGGCCGCGGCGGACGCGCCGCCTTCATCGCGGGCTTGGTACGGCGGCGCATCCTCGGTCGAGGTTGGTACCGCGAGGGGTGGGCGCGCGCAAGTGCGACGATCTACAGGCGGGCGCCGATGCCGAAGAACGGAAATGCCTCGGTGTTGGACCCGCAGCCCGAGCAGCTGCCCTCGGAGCCGAAGCCGATGCCGGCGTCGAGCGCGAAGCCGCGCGACGCGCCGCGGACACCGAGGAAGCCGAAGGCGAGCGAGCCGTCGTTGTCGTCGTTCGAGACGTGGATCTCGCCGACGAACTGGATCGTGCGGCCGAGCGCCCACGACGCGCCCGCGAACACCGGCACGTCGGACTCGTCGGAGATGATGACGCCGTTGAGCGACAGCGAGATGATCGCGAAGCAGTCGGCGCCGTCGAGGCAGGTGGTGGCGACCACGGTCGGGATCGTCACGCCGTCGTCGCCGCCCGAGCCGACGTCCTGGTAGCGCTTGAGGCCGACCGCGACGGCGGCGCGGTTGTTGCGCCAGACCTGGCCCTTGGCGTGGAGGCCGAGGATCGACAGTTCGTCCTCGACGAGGACGGTCATGCCGCTGATGCCGAGCTCGATACGATCGGTGAACGAGTAGCGCAGCTCGGCGTCGATGACCGGCGCGGCGGGCATGCGGAATGACAGGCTGACCTTGCCGCGCGGCGCGGTGAGCGCGGTGTCGGTGAAGAACGCGCGGCCGCTCGCGGCATCCTGATCGACGCGGCGGGCGATGCCGACCGGCGCGGGCGGCGGGGCGTCGGGCTCGGGGGTGTCGCGATCGGCGAGG